>JAAYMD010000050.1 GCA_012521575.1 Mollicutes bacterium | reverse complement strand
TCAAACACCTGAATTTGAATGGATGAAAGATAACGCTCATAAATATGGTTTTATTTTAAGATATCCTGAAGGAAAAGAACATATTACTGGATATATGTGTGAACCATGGCATTATCGATATGTAGGAAAAGAAGTTGCCAAAGAAATTTATGAGATGGGAATTACTTTCGACGAATATTATGAATTATTTATTAAGTAAAAACAAATTAGAGTGAATTAACCTTCACTCTTTTTATTTTCTAAAAAAAGACAATAATTTAACCATTATTTCACTAATTCCAACATATAATTTAATGATTAGAATGATCAAAAATAAATATATTTTAACATTTTTTCTTATTTGTATTTTAATATTTATTAAGAGGTGTATATTTATGACAGATAATTTTTATAAGGATATTAAATTCGTTAAAAACCCCGATGATATATTAGTACTTGTCAACAAAAATAATAGATTACCAAGCAACTTTATTCCTAGCGATTTAGTACCAATTGATCCAAAATATGCCAACGAAGGAAAACTTGTAAGAGAAGAAGTAAAAATATGGTTTGAAAAATTAAGTAATGATGCTAAAAACTTAGGTTATAAAATAATTGCTATTTCAGCTTTTCGAGACTTTAATTATCAAGAACAATTATACAATTATTATGCAGAAACTAAAGGTCAAAAAGAAGCCGATTTAATATCAGCAAGACCCGGTCATTCCGAACATCAAACTGGACTTGCCGTTGATGTGGAAGGATCCAACAATAATTATAATGAATTCGATAAATCAATTGAATTTGAATGGATGAAAAACAATGCCCATAAATATGGTTTTATTTTAAGATATCCTAAAAATAAAGAAAAAATAACAGGTTTTAAATATGAACCATGGCATTATCGATATGTAGGAAAAGAAGCAGCCAATATCATTTATCATAAAAACTTAACATTAGAAGAATACCATCGATTGTATTTAAAAAAAAACAGATTGCTCTGTTTTAGCATCTGTTTTTAAAATTGACAACAATTTCCATCATTTACATTAATAACTTGATTTTCTTCTGAAGTTGAATATTGTGGAGTATAAGTGTGTCTAAAAATATGACGATTTATAATATGAGTATGTTTTGGACAGATATGCGGTACTTCATAACAAAAATCACGTTCAATACATTGGGTCATTGTCGGCTCTATAATTGGCGAACATACTTGTCCTGGCATCCCTATAGACATCCCTGGTTGATTCACCATGTCAATGTTTTGACGAGAAAAATTTCCACAACAATTTTTATCAAATAACATATATATTAATCCCCCTTATCTATTCCTATAATATGATAAGATAGGATAATTGAATATGTAATTAGCCTCATAAAGACATTTTAAATATTTATAGCATATTATTAAAATGGAAATTTAAAATTACCATTTTGCATTTTTTTCATTAACACTTTCATTTGTTCAAATTGTTTTAATAAACGATTTACCTCTTCAACACTTCTACCTGAACCTTTTGCAATTCTTCTTTTGCGACTAGCTTTAATAATCTCAGGCTTTTTTCTTTCCTCTGGAGTCATTGATAAAATAATTGCTTCTATGTGTGCAAGTTCTTTGGGATCAATATTGATATTATTAAGTCCTAATTTAGAAGCTCCGGGAATCATTTTTATAATATTTTCTAGTGGCCCTAGTTTCTTAATTTGTTTTAGTTGAACCAAAAAGTCTTCCAAATCAAACTTACCTTTTTGCATTTTTTTGGCAACTCTCTTTGCTTCTTGTTGGTCAATTGCACTTTCAACTTTTTCAACCATACTTAATAAATCTCCCATACCAAGAATACGACTTGCCATGCGATCAGGATGAAATTCTTCAAGACCATCCATTTTTTCACTAACTCCAACAAACTTTATTGGCAAATTAGTTAAATATTTAAGCGAAAGCGCAACTCCTCCTTTGGTATCTCCATCCAATTTTGTTAAAATTGATCCCGTAAGAGGTAAACGATTATTAAAACCTTCTATCACATTAATTGCATCTTGACCAGTCATACTATCAATAACTAAAATAATTTCATGGGAATTAATTGTATTATTAATTTCATTTAATTCATTCATTAATTCATCATCAATATGTTTACGACCTGCTGTATCAATTAAAACATAGTTGTATTTATTTTCTTTGGCATATTCTAAAGCATTTTTAGCTATAAAAACTGGATCTTTTTTACCTTCATCATAAACTGTAATATTTAATTCTTTACCAATTTGTTTTAATTGATCAATTGCCCCAGGTCTATAAATATCACATGCCACCAACAATGGCTTTTTGTTATGTTTTTTTCGAAGATGAAGCGCAAGTTTCCCAATAGTTGTTGTTTTACCACTTCCTTGAAGACCAACTAGCATTAAAACTGCCGGACTTCCATTGGTATTAATAGGTTCTTGTCTACCTCCTAATAACTCCACTAATTCTTCCTTCACAATTTTAACGAAAACTTCACTTGGTTTTAAACTTTTTTGAACTTCCTCACCCATTGCCTTGTTTTTAACATTATTAATAAAATCTTTAACTACTTTGTAATTAACATCTGCTTCTAAAAGAGCAAGTCTAATTTCACGAGTTATTTCGTTAATATTTTCTTCCGTAATTTTTCCGTATCCCTTAATCTTATGAATCGCATTTTGTAATCTATCTCCTAAATGTTCAAACATATTATCACCTTTTTTAATTATACACTATTTTTGTTTTAATTCAAATAAAAAAGGTACCTAAGTACCTACTTCAATTTACTAATTGCACCTTTAATAACTTCAACCGATTTATTAAATTTTTCTTTTTCTTCATTTGTTAATTCTATTTTTAATTTTCCAACAACACCTCTTCTATTAACAATGCTAGGCATTCCAATATAAATGTCGTGTTCTTCATTATATGATGAAACCGTTAAAATTGTATTTTCGTCATTTAAAATAGCATTCGTAATTCTTACCATCGCCATTGCTACTCCATAATAAGTGGCATTTTTTCTTTCGATTATATTATAAGCAGCATCTTTAACTTCTTTTTCAAACATTTCTAATTCATCAACTAACAAATAACGTTCAATACCACTACTTCCGATAAAAGCGTTTGACCATGCCACAAACTCACTATCACCATGTTCCCCTAAAACATAAGCATGAACATTTTTAGGGTTTATTTTTAAATGGTTTCCTATAATAAAACGAAGACGTGCTGTATCAAGTGTTGTTCCCGTTCCAATAACCTTCCCGTAAGGAAACTTGGAATATTTTTGAACTACATAAGTCATAACATCAACTGGATTTGAGACCACTAAAAACACACCATTGAAATTTGTTTCTAAAACTTTAGCCACAACATCTTTCATAATTTTTTCATTTTTATAAATTAAATCCAATCTTGTTTCTCCTTTTTTTTGAGGCGCACCAGCACATATTACAACAATTGATGCATCCATACAATCATAATAAGTACCGGCTTTAAACCGGATTTTACTTGGCGCAAAAGGAAGGCCATGGTTTAAATCCATAACTTCACCTAAAACTCTTTCTTCATCAATATCTACTAAAACAACATCTGTTACTTTTGTTTTTTGATTTAATAAAGCATAAGCATAACTCATTCCTACATTCCCACAACCAATAATGACAACTTTATTTTTCATCCTTGTTTCACCGTCCATTTATCAACAACATCAGCGTTACTACTATGCGGCTCTGGATTTGGAAGTTGCATCTTTACAATTAGCGGAACTTTGAATGCACGCCCAAAAGCCACACAAGTACCTGGTTGTAAACTTTTTTGTTTTTCTACAATCTCCGCACTTATATTTGGAAGCATTTGTCTAATGTATTCCAAATCACGCGGATGGTTCATTTTAAAAATTAAGAAATTACTACATTGTGAAATAACTGTTTCAGAAATTTCAACAGGGCGCTGGGAAATTAAATTTAAAAGCATTCCATATTTTCGACCTTCCTTAGCAACCCTTTCAAAAATATTATACCCAAGTAAATAAACATCATTATCTTTTTGAACATATCGGTGAGCTTCTTCTAAAAAAACATGTATTGGTACAGAAGCACGGTTTTTCAAACTCTTAGTAAAATCGAAAAACATTTTTGTAAACGTTTTAGTAACAAATTTAGCAAACCAATCATCAACATCTTCTAAATTAAAATTAATTATTTGAGCTTTTTTACCATTCATAGCAACTAAACTTGCAATGAAGTTTTCTTTAGAAATATAGTTATTAACTTTAAAATACTTAGCGTATTCACCAATGGCAATAGTATGAAGTCTAACTTTCAAAGTTATTGCATTATTAAATGTTTTTTCATTTCGTAGCAACCCTTCTGAAATTAAAGTAAACTCTAAAGCTTTTTCTAATTCTTCTAAAGTATATGGTTTGGTTCCACTTGGAATATATTTTTCCGCATCTTCGTTAATAAATTTTGAAATATATTCTGTTACAAGAATTAAATCAGTAAAATTACCAGCAGAATCAATTGTAAAACATTCACGAAACTTTCTAACATACCCAATTCCTTGAACCGGCGCTTCTAAATTAAATTTTTCTGTACTACAAGTTGCAAGAATTGAAAAAATATCATTTCTCTTGCTTGCCGAAGTTTGATTAGTATATAAGATAGTCATTATTGCTTTGGCAATTAAATGGTTTTTTAACGCTTCTGATTGTTCATTATTATCGGCAAATACCTTTACTAATTTAAGCGCGCGTTCGATAATTGGTAGCTGACCATGTTCATCAGCCGAAAGCAGCAGTGCCAGTTCATCAACACCAAGTAGCCATAAAGGAATTTTCAACATTTCGGCATTTGGTTGGTTTGGATTAGTTGAATATATCTTAAAATTAAAATTAGGGTTTATTTGGTTTAATTTTGAAAATGCATTATGATACTCACCGTAGGCATCAAAAATGAAAAAATTAGCTTTAAAAGGAATAACCTTTTTATTTAAAAAGATGTTTTGTAAAATTCGTGCAACTCCATATGATTTTCCACTACCACTATTTCCAAAAATAGCCATATGATTACTAAATAAATTATTAATATCAACGTGAATTGGATAATCATCATATAAGGATGAAACTCCAAGTAAAAAACTACCAGGTGTTTCATTGCCAATAATCATTGCCACTTCCTCTTTATTAACAATCCGAAGTCGCGCTGATAAAGTTGGTTTTCTAATAACTCCACCAACAAAACGTCCATTAACAATTTCTCCTAAAAATCTAATTTTTATGATATCAGTGCTGATATCAGCAACTTCACCTAATATTTTTTTATTATCATCTTCAAAAACAACATGCAAATTCATTAAATTAGTAGCTATCGGTGTTCCTTCAGCAATTTTTACATGAGCAAGATTATCACTAATATAAACAATTTTTCCAAACACAATACCATCCTCTCATTACTATATCAATTCTTCAATTTTTTCTCTTAAATTTTTGTCCAAATGTTTTGTTAACTCCCTTATCTTTTTACCTTTCTCATATAATTTTAACTTACTTTCATAATCATTTAATTTTTCTTCAACATCTTTTAACTGCTTATGAACCGCATTACGACTAACATTATAATTTTCACTAATTTCGGCCAAACTTAAATTATGAAAATAATAATCTTCAAAATACAATTGTTGTTTTGGTGTTAAAAGCGTACCATAATAATCATATAAACTGTTTAAATAAATTCTTTCTTTCATATTACTCAGTAAGCACGCTTACTAATATTAGTAAAGCTGCTATAATATTAAAAACAGTAAACCCCTTTCTTTTGTATAATACATGATTATTAAATGCCATTACTAAAAATAAAATAATTAATAACTCTTTAACAAGCCTCATTAACTCTGGTACGCCAATCGACCAAAACAATACAATTAATATCGCAAGTGTAAATAGAGTTTGAGCCAGCAATCCAATTTTTTGGATAATTGTTAATTCTTTTAATTTCTTATCCATGAAACCCTCCTAATTTAAATCTTTAAATAGTCCATATATATATTTTTCTATATCAAAAACCTTTAAGTCTTCTTCACCTTCACCAAGTCCAATATATTTTACAGGAATACCAAGACTATCTTTAATAGCTAAAACAATTCCTCCTTTAGCAGTTCCATCTAATTTAGTTAAAACAATTCCTGAAACATTAGTAACTTTACTAAACTCTTTTGCTTGACTAATTCCATTTTGACCAGTTGTTGCATCAAGAACAAGTAAAGTTTCATGAGGAGCTTCTGGAATTAATTTACCAATTACACGATTCATTTTTTCAAGTTCATTCATTAAATTAACTTTAGTTTGAAGCCTTCCCGCAGTATCTATTAAAACAACATCATAATTTTCCTTTAAAGCAACTTCTAATCCTTCATATATAACACTTGAAGGATCCGCGCCTTCTTTATAAATAACAAAAGCATTAACCCTTTTTCCCCATTCAATTATTTGTTCGATCGCTCCAGCACGAAAAGTATCTCCTGCCACTAATAAAACTTTTTTCCCTTCATTTACCAATTTGTGCGCAAATTTACCGATCGTAGTAGTTTTTCCAACTCCATTAACTCCAACAAACAAAATAACAGTCGGTCCTTTTTCACTATAATTAATCTTATTTACCAAAATTTCTTGATTAACATAAATAATAAACATTTCATCAACAAGAACCTCATTTAAATCTTCAGGACTAGTAATTTTTTCTTTTTTAACTCTTTCAGTTAACCTTTCAATAATCTTAATAACTGTTTCAACTCCAATATCCGCACCTATTAATATTTCCTCTAATTCTTCAAAATACTCACTATTTATTTGGTTATATTTTTTAGATAACTTCTTTAACTTTGAAGTAAAATCATTACGAGTTTTTTCTAAACCTTTATCATAAACTTTAAGTTCATCTTTAGTTTTTTCATCTTTTATATTAAAAAACTTTTTAAAATTATCAAATATTCCCATCTTTATCACCCTATATAACATTTTACAACACAATTAACTAAATTACTAGACAAAACCATAAAAAAGAGTTATAATTATATAGCTAATTTTTCAAAACGAAAGAAAGGAGCGAATATGAAAAATTTAAAAAACGATGACACCAAAATCTTCGCTTTAGGAGGATTAGGTGAAATCGGAAAAAATATGTATTGTATAATGTATAAAAACGAAATCATTATTATTGATGCGGGCGTAACTTTTCCACAAGGTGATTTAACTGGAATTGACTATGTCATTCCCGATTTTACCTTTTTAAAACAAAACGAGAAAAAAATTAAAGCTTTATTTATTACTCACGGGCATGAAGATCACATTGGTGCAATTCCCTTTTTATTACAAACGGTTAATATTCCTGCCATATATACACCTAATCAAGCATATGGCCTAATAAAAAGGAAATTAAGTGAAAAAAATATTCAATATAAAAACTTATATATATATACGGAAAAAGATAAAATCAAATTTAGAAATATTACAGTTGAATTTTTTAGAACTACTCATTCAATACCAGATTCTCACGGGATAGCAATTACAACTCCAAATGGAATTATTGTTACAACAGGTGATTTTAAATTTGACTTTACACCAATCGGACCAATGGCAAATCTTCACAAAATGGCTGAAATCGGAAAAAGAGGAGTTTCCCTTCTATTAAGCGATAGTACCAACGCCTTAACAGAAGGAATTTCTATGAGTGAATCAAAAGTTGATGAAGCTTTAGCCGAAATTTTTAGAAGACATAATGGACGAATTATTATTGCAACCTTTGCCTCTAATATTTATCGGATTAAACACATTATTGATACTTGCAAAAGAAATGGAAGAAAAATTGCAATATTTGGAAGAAGTATGGAAAATAATATTGAAATATCAATTGAAGGCGGATATATTAAAAACAAAGATATATTAATTACACCTGAAGAGGCCAACCGCTTACCAGAACATAAAGTATGTTTACTTTGTACCGGAAGTCAAGGTGAACCACTAGCAGCACTTAGCAGAATCGCTAATGGAACCCATCGGCAAATAAAATTAAAAGATGATGATGTTGTTGTATTTTCATCATCTGCCATTCCTGGAAATGGTCCAAGCATTTCTAGAACAATTAATAAACTTTATTTAAAAGGAGTACAAGTATACACCAACACATCATTAAGTGATATTCACACTTCAGGTCATGGTAACCAAGAAGAATTAAAATTAATGCTTAGATTGATCAATCCCAAATATTTTATGCCCGTTCATGGTGAACACCGCATGCTTAAAAAACACGCGGATCTAGCTATTGAATGCGACATCCCTAAAGAAAATACTTTCATTTTAGAAAATGGTGAAGTATTATCTTTATACAAGGGTAAAATAACTAAAAGTGGAACAGTTCAAGCAAGCGATGTTTACGTTGATGGTAATCGTATTGGCGATATTAGCAATGCCGTTATGAAAGATCGTAAAATCATGGCTAGTGATGGAATTGTCGTTGTTATTGCCAATGTTGATACCATCCATAGCAAATTACTAGGAACACCTAATATCATTACTAGAGGGTTTATACTAGTTAATTATAATTTTGAATTATTAAAACAATTGGAAGAAATTGCAAAAAAAGCAATTAATTTAAAATTAAAAGATAAAATCAATTATACTGAAATTAAACAAGAAATTATCAGCCAATTAACACCATACATCTATGATAAAACAGGAAGAAAACCAATTATTTTACCAGTTATTATGAATATAAAAAATGGTTATTAAACCATTTTCTTTTTTTTATCAAATATAATTATCATTAAAAACAAAATACTTCCAAAGCAACTTAAAATAAGACCTTCTTTAAATAATGGAGCCTCATATTTTATGATAACTTCGTATTCCCCTTTGTTTATCGGAAAACCTAAAAATCCATCATTAACTTCTTCTATTTCTACCAAATTTTCGTTTAAAAATACTTTAAAACCTTTATCATAAGGAATAGTTGTTACAAAATAACCGTCATTAGTTGCATTTATCTTTCCATAAATATAATCACCTTTAGTTTTAGTCATATCAACTTCCATTTGATCGTTCTTTTTACTAAATTCCTTAACATAATCATAATCCAATATATATGTATGAATATTTGCAATTTCATATGTGCCTTTTACAAAATCAATATTTAAATTTTTGATAACATCATTAGAGGAAATAACATATTCAAAAGTATAATTGCGATTATGATATAACCATTCTTTACATGTTAGAACATTTCTAATTCCATTAATAGCTATTCTAATATCCCCTTCACTGCAACTTGGATTATTCAACAGCTCAAACTCAACAATTAAGATTTGACCTTTTTTTAAATTATTTATATCCATAATAATAGAATCATTTTTTAAAACATTTATTTTATATCCTTCTTGAATTGTTTTTATATCAATATTGGATCCAACTTCAACCTCATAATCAAGTTTTACTTCTTCGATTTTACTTTGATATTCATAATTACTTTTTTGATTAGCAACAGAACCAATTAATAGGGGCTCCAAGTTATATGGATAATCAAGCTTTTCAAAATCATCTATATTCATTATTTTATCCGTTGCATATCCTAACGGAAAAACATTATCATTTCTATAAATTGCAAAATCATCAGCTTTTTTAATTAAACTATAACCAATCGGTACCTCTTCACTAGTACCTATATATTTTACCCCCATTAACATTTGAAATAAAACATTATTACTTTGAGCAGTTATTACACGATTGCGGTAAGGAATTGCATTTTTAAAAGTGTTATAATAAAAATCATTATAATTTTGATTATAAGTTGAAGAATATAAAGATGTTTGAAAATACATTGGATGATATATTTTATTTGCTGTAGATAAAGTAGCATCCAAATTATTAAAGCGATAAAAACTTTTGTCATTTTCAATTGTATCAATAATTAACTCTGATTTTATATCATTAAATTCATTATTGTATCGTTCAACACTCACAAATTTTTCGTCAAAAGATGAAATCAAAGAATTAAAAAATGCCAATAATAAAATAGTAATTAGAAAAACTTTTTCTTTATTAGTTCGATAATAAATATAAATCACACCAAAAAGAATCAAAAGATCCATAAAGTAAATAAAAGTTTTACTATTAAAGTTAAAATTGATAATTGCAATTATTAAAGTAACTATAAAAACAACTAATAGTTTAACTTCCTTTTTTATAACAGCAGCAATAAAATTTGTAATTAGTAAACATACAAGCGGTAAAAAGGGAATTAAAACTTTATAACGAACATAAAGCATACCATTTAATAAATAAACGATTAATGGTATAAAAAAAATAATTGATAACATAATAGATAATAAAGTTATTCTTTTATTTTTACTAAAATAGCCATAAACCAAACTAGCAATACTAATCATCGTCATACCAAGTGAATATGGAGTATATAAAAAGACATCAACATTAATTTTAGGTATAAGAAGACTTAAAAAATTAAGGTCACTTAATCCTTGACTACGACTTCCAAAAATAACAGCAATAGTTGGTAACAATAAAACACCAGACATTATAATACCAACAAACATCAAACTAATTATTTTAAATAATTTTAAACAGCTTTCTTTTAGTTTTAAATTTTCCCTATAAATTTTATATATCGCATAAATAGCAAGCACAACTAAACTACTAACACTATAAAAATAACTAGTCATAATTATGAAAAAAACACTTAAAATTAATAACCACTTTTTGTTATTTTTAACATAACTATCAATTCCCATAAGTCCAAGTATAACAAAAGGCATATAATTGATAAACATAATATGGCGATGACTGTGAAAAATTAAGGGATTGGCTAACATAAAAATAAAAGCACTAATGAAAGAAAATTTTGAATCAAATCCTTTATTTCTGATCCAAATATAAAATAAAATCGTGCTTATAATAACAGTCATTATTGAACTAATAATAATATAATCAATCATTTCCACAAAAGGGAATAAATATGAAAGTAATATAATCGGATTTAATAATCCATAATAAGAAAAATAATAAATATTTTGCCCACCTCCTAGGTTTGGGCCTAAATTGGGAAATAAATTTCCTGTTTCATAAAAAAGCAT
>JAAYMD010000049.1 GCA_012521575.1 Mollicutes bacterium | reverse complement strand
CCATATCCGCGAGTAGTTATCTTAATACTATCACCATTTTGTTCAATAGTAAAATGAGCGGACCTTAAATTTAGTTTTGATACAATTTCACTGGCCAAAAATTTTTTACCATTAATCATAATTTCTTTAACACGACCAGTACTAGTTGTTTTTAAAATTTTTTGTTCTATTTTATTACTTTTGGGGAGTTCTAAACGATCTAAAAATTCATTTAATTGAAAATTAAAATAATCATAATAAACAGGTGATATTCCTTCTTCCCAAGACGAATCAACACTTCTTAAATAAGGAACTTTTGTCAAAAATACCTCTTCACTATTTTCGGTTTTACCAACGCTTGTAGAAAAAAAGAATGCTTCAACGATACTTCCTTGATATTCCAAATATTCTCCATATGTTGCATATACTGCTTGGCGTAATTTTTTTATTTTTTCATCATATTCATCTTTCCAAACTGATCGTAAATATTCATCATCTAAATAAACTTGATTCATTACAGTATCAACAACATCATATTCTTTATCCTTATTATAAATCATCTTTTTCATCACATAACTTCGTGCCGCGACAGTTTGAGCTTTTAATGCTTCCATGTTAAAAGATGTTGGCATCTCACCAGCTAAAACACCAACTAAATACTCTTCAAGAGGGACGACATCAATTTGACCAGTACTTTCTCTTTTCACTCGAACATTCATGTTAGAAATATATTCAAAGTCAATTTTTTCTTCTTGAATAAAAAGAGAGACAATAATAAATGGTATTAAAATTATAATCAAAGTCATAGTGACAATTTTTTTCCAATCCACAATATCCCTCCATATTATGGACAACAAATTACATAATTCTTGTTTGGATAAAAAAGTCCATAAAGAAATTAACTACTAAATATGTAAGACTAATACAGATCATTATATATAATATGCTAGCTTGTAAAATTTTATTCTTTTTAAATATCGAGTTAATATTAACACCATCTAGTGCCCAAATGACAAGTGGGGTTACGATAATATAAAGAATTGCTTTAATTGCCATAATTGTCAATTTTTGCTATTCTTCTTATATGCCTTTCTTCAGCACTAAAATCAGTGCTTAAAAATACATCTAAGATATCTTTCATTCTCATCAACCCCATTTCATTTGATAGGGCAACTACGTTGGCGTTATTATGAAGTCTTGAAAATTTTGCTTCTTCTACATTGTCAACCTTTGCACATCTAATTCCTTTTACTTTATTGCTAGCTATACACATACCTATTCCGGTTCCACATATTAAAATTCCAAAATCAATTTCGCCACTATTAATTTTTTCACCTACTAAAAAAGCATAATCTGGATAATCTACGGATTCTTCACTATTAGTTCCATAATCATATATAGTATATCCATGTTTTTTCAAATATTTTATTAATTTTTCTTTTTTCTTTACTCCACGATGATCTGATGCAATTCCTACTTTCATTAAACATCCTCCTTACCTTAAAACAATTATATCACGCTCATTTTTTTTTGTATACCTAATATATATTACATTTTTTTCAAAAATTTAAAGGTTATTTGATATGCGCAAAACTGTTCTTTTTTAATAATCTATAACAAGGAGGGATTAATTATGACTAATTTTAATTTAAGATGTAATGCATGCATTTTAGTTGTTTTATTTGTTCTTTTAGTGATCGTTTTATTTTAGATTAATAAAAAACCCCTTAATTTTAACGGGGTTTTTAACTTTTCAACAAAGAATATATTTTTTTAATCTTTTAGTATTCTAAGATAATGATTAGCTTCTCTTAAAATATGATCAGCTAATAATGGTAAAATAATTGATTTTATTTCACAGTTATTCAAACCTTTAGTAGCTACTTCTTTAAAATTTCTGTATCTTAATGTTTTTTGATAATTCTTTTGAGTTATATTATTCATATTTGAATTATTTGATTGCTTCATTTCTGTAATTAATACATTGTATTCATTCGCAAAATTGTTTGCAGCATTAATAAGATCTTTTTCTGATGGATCAAGTAATCCACGAATAAACAATGCATGTTCCATCATGATTTGATCCCAAAATAATTCTTCCTGTTTGACATCTTTAATTTTT
>JAAYMD010000048.1 GCA_012521575.1 Mollicutes bacterium | reverse complement strand
GATTTTTTCTCTTGTTCAACAATCATATTATTCATATCATCAATTAATCGTTCATTGTGTTTCATCAATTGCTCAACAATTGCTAAACGGTATATAAAATCAGTCATACTGGCCGCTCCAAAAGCATATTCCAGATACAAATTTTCACCAATTGAAAATTGATAATACTTCATTAATTCCTTCATTTCTTTATCTCTAGTAATAATATCTTGCTCTAATCTTTTAATTTCTTTTTCAATTTCAGCAATAGTTTTTTCAATGGCAATAACTTCCCGATCAATACTTTTAATATTTTGTTGAATTTGTTGAATTTGTTCTTCTGTTAAACTTTTATCATTATTTATTTCTTTTAACTCATTTTCTAATTTTGATAATTCATCATATAAATCTTTTAAGGTTTTCGCCTCAGCCTTAACTTCTAATGGGAACATCAACATTGGTATCAATAAAACAATCATTGACATTATGTAAGCAAGTTTCTTCATCATCTACCACCTCATAGAAATATTATATCAAACTTATCAACAAAATTCCATTACAGACATTAATATTTGACAAAAAAGATCTAGAGAAATCAATCATATGTTACACTTTTTATTTTAGACTTCTAAAAAATCCCCAAACCCCTTTACACCAACCGCTATTTTTAACGTAAAATTAATATTGAACAAAAAAAGATTTATATATACTTGCTTCAATCCAAAATAAAAGAAGCATAATTTTTATGCTCCTAACTAAACATTTACCATAAAATCTTATTTCCTTACTATTTTATATGGATCTTTTTAAATAGTCATTAATTCTTCTTCTTTTTCTTTTAATTTTTCATCAACAATTTTGTTATACTTGTTAATTAATTCTTGAACTTCATCCATTCCAGCTTTAATTTCATCTTCTGATATTTCCAGCTTTTTAATTTTGTCGTTTGATTCTTGTCTAATTCTTCGAAGAATCACGCGACATTCTTCAGCCATTGCTTTAACTTGTTTAACTAAATCTTTTCTAGTTTCCTCAGTTAATGGTGGAATATTGAGAATAATCACTTCCCCATTATTATTAGGTGTTAAACCAATATTAGCTTCAAAAATAGCTTTTTCAATGGCAGATAAAGTATTTGGATCAAAAGGTTTAATTGATAATACTCTTGCTTCTGGAACAGAAATAGTGGCTAGTTGTTTTAACGGCGTATCAACACCATAATAAGATACCTTCACCCCATCTAATAAAGCCGGATTAGCACGTCCTGCACGAACATTGTTAAATCGAGACTCTAAAACGTCAATAGCTTCACTCATTTTATTGTCAGCATACAACAAAATATCGTCCATATCTTCATCCTTTCCATACTACTAATAATTATAAAATATAAATTTCTTTTTTTCAACAATAATCTTTATTTTAAATACTTATAAAATCTTTTAAATTCTTCACTATCATCTAATTTAGTTTTTCTTAAACTTTCAAAAATTTTCTTTTGTTCTTTAGTTAACTTCTTAGGGGTCACAACTTTCAATATAACATACATATCTCCTTTACGATTAGAATTTAAATGCGGGACTCCTTTATCCTTTAAACGATGTTTATCATCAGTTTGACTTCCCGGTGGAATTATTAATTTAACTTTACCAGTTAATGTTGGTATGTCAACTTTTGCACCTAGCGCAGCATCGGCAACAGTTATTGGAAGCTCTAAATAAATATCATTTCCTTTTCTTTCAAATAATGGATGTTTTTCAACAATAAGTTCTAAATAAACATCACCATTGGGACCACCATTAATTCCTGCTTCACCTTTGCCAGGAATACTTAATTGATTGCCGGTATCAACACCTGCTGGTATTTTAACTTCAATTGTTTGCGTACGACTAACTTTTCCAGTTCCATGACATGTTGAACATCGGCGCTCATAAGTCTTCCCTTTTCCAGCACAGTCACTACAAGTACTTCTTGACATAAAAGTACCAAATAAAGTTCGTTGTTCCGTAGTTACATATCCGCTACCACGGCATGTTGAACATGTTTTTTCACCATGACCACCATGTCCATTACAATCTTTACAATCTTCGGCAACATCTAATTTAATTGTTTTCTTAGTCCCAAAAACAGCTTCTTCAAAAGTCAACTTCATTTCCATTAACACGTCGCGACCCTTGCGCGGTCGATTACTATTTGTTCTTGAACCTGAAAAGAAACTACCAAAACCACTACCGAATATATCATCAAAAATATCCGAAAAATCGAAATCAGAAAAATCAAATCCCTGGAATCCACCTTGACCATTTGAAAAGGCAGAGTGTCCAAATTGATCATATTGACGTCTTTTTTCCGGATCACTTAAAACAGCATAAGCTTCTTGCGCTTCTTTAAATTTTTCTGATGCATTGGGGTCTTTTGATACATCAGGATGATATTTCTTAGCAAGGCGTCGAAATGCACTTTTAATTTCAGCTTCACTTGCATCACGACTAACTCCTAAAATTTCATAATAATCACGCTTACTCACACTATCACCTACTTCCTATTTTTGGGATAATTTTATAAATTCATCTATAGTTTTTTCAAAAAGTTTAATAGCTTCTTTTATAGGTTCGGGCTTTGATAAATCAACGCCAGCAATTTTTAAAAGTTCTACTGGATAATCACGACCACCTGTTTTTAAAAATTCTAAATACTTATTTATGGCATCTTCACCTTTATTAATTATATCATTAACTATTGCGCATGCCGCTGCCATTCCTGTAGCATATTGATAAACATAAAAACTTGTGTAGAAATGTGGTATTCTTGCCCACTCATATTTAATTTCTTCATTAACAACAACATTATCACCAAAATATTTTTTATTTAAATCATAATATATTTTTGATAAAGTATCATGGGTCAAAACTTCATTATTATTTACTAAATTATATATTTCTAACTCAAATTCAGCAAACATTGTTTGGCGAAACAAAGTGCCACGGAAAAGCTCTAAAATGTTGTTTAAGATATTTAATTTTTGTTTTTTATCATTACTATTATCTATCATATAACGATACAATAAAAGTTCATTTACAATTGAGGCAACTTCAGCAACAAAAATTTCATAATGTGCATCTTGGTATTCATTATGTTTTCTTGAATAAAAACTATGCATTGAATGACCAAGTTCGTGCGCAAGTGTTGAAACATCATTAAAACGTTCATGATAATTTAATAAAATATATGGATAACTATCATAGCATCCCCAAGAATAAGCGCCGCTTCTTTTACCTTTATTAGGATAAATGTCTATCCATTTTTCATCAAAAGCTCTTTTTAAATCATTAATATATTTTTCACCCAAAACACTTAAAGCATTGATGACAATTTCTTTAGCTTTTTCAAACTTATATACATTATTTTCCTCTTCTACTAATGGAGCATAAACATCATATAAATTTAATTCATCTAACTTTAAATATTCTTTTTTTAAATTATAGTATTTATGTAAAACATGTAAATTGTCATTAACAACTTTTATTAAATTATGGTAAATATTAACATCAACATTACTTCCAAACAAGGACATTTCAAGTGCACTTTTATATCCTCTAATATCAGCAATCGCCACATTAGTTTCAACTTGTGATGCTAAAGTAGACGCTAATGTGTTTTTTACTTTTTCATAGCCTTGATACAAAGTATAAAATGCTTGCTTACGAACATCTCTATTACTAGATTCCATATATTTAGTAAAGTTACTATTAGTAAGTTCAACTTCTCTTCCTTCTTCATCAGTTATAGTTCCAAAAGTTAAATCTGAATTACGAACCAAATTTGCTGTTAAACTAGATGAATCTAATACTTTTGACAATTTTGAAATAATCTTTTCTTCTTTCTTTGATAATGTATACTTTTTAAAACGATAAATATCTTTAAGCATGCGTTTATAACAAGCTAGTTCAGGTAATTCAGCAATATACTGTTCAATTAAAGAATAATCACTTTGGATTAATTCAGGCACAACAAAAGATGTGGTACTAGACACTAATACACTTAAGTTTTGTACCTCACCTTTCATTTTTTGATAATGAGTATTACTTGTATCTTCGTCACTTTTCATACATGCATAAACATATAATTTTGATAAGACACGTTCTAAATTCACATAATCTTTTAAAGTATTATATAAACTTTGAGAACTGTCTAAAATATGACCTTGATATTTACTAAATTCACTAACTTTTTCTTTTACCTTTTTGTATTCTTCATACCACTTTTCATCACAACAATACATTACTGACAAATCCCATTTAAATTTTTCATCAATTTCCGCTCGGGTTTGTTCTTTAATTGCCATATTTTTCTCCTTTTTTTTAATTTATAGTAGAATGTAGAAGTCATAACGACTTCTACATTTTTTTATTTTTCTTCATATTCAGCATCTACTACATTGTCATCTTTTTTCTTTTCTTCGGTTGTTGTTTTATCTTCTTCTGTTTGGTTTGCTTTAGCAGCTTCCTCATATACTTTAGTTGCAAGTTTCATAGTAGTTTCATTTAATTTATCACGTTTTGCTTTAATATCATCAAGATTATCTTTTTCTAACGCTTCTTTTAATTCCTTAATTTCAGCTTCAGCTTGTTCTTTATCTTTAGAATCTATTTTATCTCCTAAATCTTTAATTGCTTTTTCTGTTGCAAAAATTAATTGATCACATTCATTTCTTAAATCAGCTTCTTCTTTACGTTTTGCATCAGCTTCACGGTTAGCTTCTGCTTCCTTAACCATTCTTTCAATTTCTTCTTCACTTAAATTACTTGAACCAGTAATAGTAATTGATTGTTCTTTATTAGTACCTAAATCTTTAGCTTTAACATTAACAATACCATTTACATCAATATCAAATGTTACTTCAATTTGTGGTACTCCACGTGGTGCTGGTGGGATATTAGTTAATTGGAAGCGACCAAGCGTCTTATTGTCAGCAGCCATTGGTCTTTCACCTTGTAATACGTGAATATCAACAGCTGGTTGGTTGTCAGCAGCAGTTGAGAAAATTTGACTCTTACTTGCTGGAATTGTTGTATTTCTTGGAATTAATACTGTCATAACTCCACCTAAAGTTTCAATTCCAAGTGACAATGGTGTAACGTCTAATAAAACAATGTCATCAACATCTCCTGCTAACACACCTGCTTGAATAGCAGCACCCATCGCTACCACTTCATCGGTATTAACACCTTTATGCGGTTCTTTACCTAGTTCTTTAGTTACTACTTCTTGAACTTTTGGTATACGAGTTGAACCACCAACTAAAATTACTTTATCTATATCACTAGCTTTTAACCCAGCATCTTTTAAAGCATTACGAACTGGTTCTAATGTTGATTCAACTAGATCATCAATTAATTCTTCAAACTTCGCACGAGTTAAACTCATTTCTAGGTGAACAGGCCCATCTTCTTTTTGCGAAATGAATGGTAATGAAATTTGAGTTGTTGTAACTCCACTTAATTCTTTCTTAGCTTTTTCTGCAGCATCTTTTAATCTTTGCATTGCCATTTTATCTTTTGATAGGTCTATTCCTTGTTCTTTTTTGAATTCTGCAATTAAATAATCAATAATACGTTTATCGAAATCATCACCACCAAGTGTGTTATTTCCGCTCGTTGCTAAAACTTCAAACACACCATCGCCAATTTCTAGGATTGAAACGTCAAACGTTCCTCCTCCTAAGTCATAAACAAGAGCTTTTTCTGTTTTATCTGTTTTATCAAGTCCATAAGCAAGAGCTGCTGCAGTCGGCTCGTTAATAATTCTTTCTACTTCTAAACCAGCAATCTTACCAGCATTTTTAGTAGCTTGTCTTTGAGCATCATTAAAGTATGCTGGTACAGTAATAACCGCTTTTTTTACAGGTTCACCAAGATATGCTTCAGCAGTTTTCTTTAAATCAGATAAAATCATAGCACTTATTTCTTCTGGTGTATATTCACGGCCATTAACTTTAACTTTTTCTTTGGTACCCATTAATCTTTTAACAGATACCACAGTGTTAGGGTTAGTTACGATTTGTCTTTTCGCTGCTTCCCCTACAATAATCTCATCATTTTTAAAAGCTACTACTGATGGAGTAGTACGTCCTCCTTCAGGATTAGTAATTATTTTAGCTTCTCCACCTTCGTAGATAGCTATACAACTATTAGTAGTTCCTAAATCAATTCCAACTATTTTACTCATAATAATCTCCCTCCTTAAATTTATTCACTTACTCTCACCATCGCTGGTCGAATGACCCGATCTTTTAACATATAACCTTTTTGAAGGACTTCAATAACCATACCTGGTTCCATTCCTTCAACTTTATCGGTCATAACAGCTTGGTGATAAACTGGATCAAATGGTTTATTTTTACCATCTATAGCAATAATTTCAAATTTTTCTAAAGTATTTTTTAATTCAGCATAAATAAGTTTAAATCCTTCTAAAAATTTAGAAACTTCATCATCTAAATTTTCATCATCCATTTTTATTGCGCGTTCAAAATTATCAATCATTGGTAATATGGCTTTAACCAAATCTTCATTAGCATAATTTAAAAGACGCGCAACTTCTTCATCTTTACGCTTGCGGTAATTAACCAATTCCGCTTGCGCTCTTAAATACTTTTCTTCTAATTCTTTTACTTGTTCTTTTAGCATTTCTATTTCCTTATCCTTATCCTTTTTCGTTTTCTTTTTACATTTTTTTGTTTTCTTTTCTTTAGATTCTTCTGCTTCGTTTTCTTTTTTTTCTTCTTTTGATTCCATAGCTTCATTCGAAGCATCTATATCTTCTTTTTCTTTATTTTTTTCATCTTTTACTTCTTCTTTACATTCACAATTTTCTTCATGGCAACAATCATTATCTTGTTTTTGTACTTTTTCTTCAGATTCCTTTGTCATAGTCCCCCTCCTCTATGTTTTTCTTAACGTATTCTAGGAGTGCTAGAACACGACTATACTCCATTCTTTTTGGACCAATAATGGCAATTGTTCCAACTTCACCACCAACTTCAAAACTAGTCTTTATCAAACCAACATCTTGGTCAAACTCACTTTCACTACCAACATATATGTTAATACCATTACCTTCTTTCATAATACTTCTAATAAATTCTTTATCATCAAATTTTTCTAAAATTTCAGCAATTTTTCCAGTGTCTTGAAACTCTGGTTGCTTTAATATATTGCTAGCTCCTGTTATTCTAATTTTAGCATCATTTGAAAAGTCACTAAATGCTGTATAAAAGGCGTTATATAATGCTTCATACTGCTTAACATACTTGGCAATAATTGGCTTAATTTCGCACTCCAACTTCATACTTATTTCGGAAATTGGGGTTCCAACAATTAATTTATTAATCAAATCAATTGTTTTTTGAACCTCTTCACTACTAACTGGTGATTCAATAAAAATATGTTTATGCTCGACATGTCCTTTATCAGTTATAACAATGGCTACAACCCGATTCTCATTAACAGGAATTGCCTCAACTTTACTTAAGCGATTATCTTTTGATGAACTACCAAGAACAATTGATGTATAATTTGTAAGTTCTGATATAATCTCCATGCTTTTGACAATAACATCATTTAACATTAATGATTGATTATGAAAAATTGTTTGTAGTTTTAACATATCTTCACCAGTTAATTCTTTTGGTTCCATTATATTGTTGATGTAATAATTATAACCTTGTTCGCTAGGAATTCGACCAGAAGAAATATGGTGTTTTTCAATAAGTCCCATATCTTCTAAAACTGCCATTTCATTTCTAATTGTTGCACTAGAACAATCAAAAACATCACAAAGCGATTTTGAACTAACTGGTTTGACTGTTTTGATATATTCTTCAACAATCAATTTTAATATCATTTTTTGCCTTTCTGTTAGCACAGCATTTTGTGAAGCACCGTTATATGACACTATAACACCACCTTTTAATACTTTCGCTAGCAAAACCAGATTAGCACTGTCAATTGCTGAATGCTATTTCATTATACTATTATATTTTAGCAATGTCAATATATGACTGCTAATTTTTCTTTTTTTGTTATTATTGGCACTTATTCTCAAATTTAAACACCTCTTTTGAAATATTTGAAATCAATTTTAAATAATAGTATAATTCTAATAGTAAAGGAGAAGATATTATGGCAAAACAACATGTCATTAATTTTTTTCAAAAACACAATTATGACATAAATATCATTGAATTAAAAGATAGTTCAACAGTGTTGAAAGCTGCAACCGAGTTGGGAGTAACAACAAATGAAATCGCCAAAACTCTAGCGTTTATGTTAAAAGATAAAAACATTGTTATTGTTACAAGTGGAGATGCTAAAATAAATAATAAAAAATATAAAGAATATTTTAAAGAAAAAGCAAAAATGATCCCATTTGAACAAGTTGAAACCATAACTAATCATCCTGTTGGTGGAGTATGTCCGTTTGGTTTAAAAGAAAATATTGAAATTTATTTAGACCAATCGCTAAAACAATTAAAATATGTTTATCCGGCAGCGGGTGACTTCAATCTTGCTTTAAAAATCAGTGTGGATGATTTAGCGTCCCTAACAAAGGGAACATGGATAAACGTTACAACAATTGAATAAGAAAATTAATTTATACAAAACCTATCTTGTCCAAACGCATGATAGGTTTTGTTGTTTTCTAGTTAATATGTATTATAAAAATCAACTAGAAGAAAATTACAAATGTTGTAATAAAAAAAGATACAATTTCGTATCTTATCATTTACCGCAATTTATCATTGTTCCATCATTTTAGTAATTGTTGGTAAAAATAATATAAAGATAATTAATATAGCAAACAAAGTAGCAATAAAAGCAACGCTACGATTGTTATTAAGTTCTTCCTCGATATCAATTTCAGGAATATGGTCTGCTTCTTGTATTGGTGGTTTTTGAAAAGTAGTGTCATTATTTGGCTCAACAGCTTCAATACTATTTAATACTTCTGTCGTTTTTTTCTCATCAGCATCGTCTTTTTCTTCAATTATTATATCCTCATCCATAATTTCTATAATATCTTCCGTTTGTGATTGAACTAGTGTTTTTGTTTCTACATTGGTAAAATCAGATAACCAATCAGTAGCAATCAAATCTTCACTAGTTATAGGCTTTGCTTCTAAATTTTCATCAAGGATTTCTATCTCATCAAAATTTTCTTTTTTATTATTCATGAGTTTTCATCTCCTTATCCATAACATACTTTATCTATATTTAATTATACCAAATAATTTAATAAAAAGATAGTTTTAATCTTCAAATTGACTATTATATAAATTATAATAAAAACCTTTCTTTTGCATTAAACTTTCATGATTTCCCTTTTCAACAATTTTACCATGATTAAGTACAACAATGGTATCAACATTTCTAACCGTTGATAGACGATGTGCGATTATAAAACATGTTTTTCCCTCCATCAATTTTTTCATTCCCTTTTGAATATTTACTTCAGTCCTAGTATCAACATTACTTGTAGCCTCATCTAATATTAAAATTTCATGATTAGCCAATATTGCCCGCGCGATGGAAATAAGTTGGCGTTCACCTTGTGATAAATTACTTCCACTTTCTTCAATCATTGAATCATATCCGTTTGGTAATCTTCTAATAAATGAATGAGCTTGGGCTTTTTTACACGCTTCAATAACTTCTTCAATAGTAGCATCCATCTTACCATATTTTATATTTTCTAAAATTGTTCCTTTAAATAAATAAGTATCCTGTAGAACTATTCCTATTTTCTTTCTTAAATCTGCTTTCTTAACTTTACTAATATCTATACCATCAATAGTAATTAGTCCAGAATTTATATCATAAAATCTTGATAATAAATTAATTATTGTTGTCTTTCCTGCTCCAGTAGGCCCCACAATAGCAACATTTTCTCCTTGTTTTACTTTTAAATTAAAATCTTTTAAAACCATTTTTTCTGGTGTATAACCAAAACATACATTTTTAAATTCTACTTCACCTTTAATTTCTTTCATTGTAATTGGATTTTCTACATCTTTTACTTCAATCGGATGATCAATGATATCAAAAATTCTTTCTGCTCCAGCAAGAGAAGTTTGGATTGATGAATAAATTGAGGCAAGCTGATTAATCGGACGTCTAAACATTTTTGAATAGTTAAGAAATGCCAAAATACTTCCTACTGTCGCCATCCCTTTAAGTGTTAAGACTGAACCAATAGCAATCAATAAAATATTGTTAATATTAGAAACAATAATATTGGTTGGCATAATTAAACTAGAATACATATAAGCTTTAACGGATACATCTTTTAATTTCTGATTATGCACTTTAAATTGATCTAATGTCTCATTTTCTTTTCCATAACTTTTAACTACTTCGATCCCACTTATTCGCTCTTCAGCAAAAGAGTTTAATTTACCAACTGTATCTTGTCTTACTTTATAATATTTATTAATTTTTTCTCCAAGTTTTACAACAATTATAAAAAATAAAGGAACCGTTAAAATAGTAGTAACAGCTAAAATAGGGTTTATTACAAACATAATTACAGTAACCCCTATTAAAAGCAAGAAACTACTAATAATTTGAATAACAGCATCACTTAAAGTATCGCTAATAACACTAATATCATTAGTAAAACGGCTCATTAAATCTCCTTTTTTATGTTTATCAAAAAAACTTAATGATAACTTTTCTAAATGATTAAATAAATCTTTGCGAATAATGTAAAGCGCTTTCTCCGAAACGGATGTCATAATATAGCTTGATAAATAATTAAATAATGATGTTAAAATATAAAAAGTTCCAAGCAATATTAAAATGATTTTTAAATTTTCTAAATAATTTTTAGCAATAAAGTCATCGATAGCAATCAGAATTATAACTGGTGTAAAAATTTGTATAATCGTAGTCAAAACAACTAAAATAATTACTAAATTAATTCTTATTCTGTAATCTTTTAAATATTTCCACAATCTTTTTATTGTTTTTATCGGATTTGTGGCTTTAATATTTTTAATATCACTTTCATTTATCATGCAACCACATCCTTTTTACTTTTTATCTGTGATTCATATATACTTTTATAAACTTCATTTGTTTTAATTAATGTATCATGATTACCAATTCCAGAAATTTTACCATCATCAAGAACAATAATCATATCAGCATCTAGTGCAGTTGCGATTCTTTGGGTAATGATAAAAACGGTTTTATCTGCTAATTCTTTTTTTAAAGTCGTTCTTATTTTCTTTTCTGTTTTCAGATCCAAAGCACTAGTCGTATCATCTAAAATAAGAATTGGCGCATCCATAATAAGAGCACGAGCAAGTGAAAGTCTTTGCTTTTGACCACCACTTAAATTTACCGCACCCTGTTCAACAACATAATCATAACCTTCTTCTTTTTTTGTAATAAAATCATGAGCTTGGGCAATTTTACTTACCTTCACAACTTCATCATCAGTTGCATCTCTCCTACCATATTTAATATTGTTTCTTATAGAATCGGAAAAAAGAACTGTTTTTTGAAAAACAACAGCTATATTTTTTCTAAGGGTTTTTAATGAGTACTTTCTAATATCAATATCATCAATTAAAACAACACCTTCAGTTGGATCATAAAATCGCGCAATGAGAGCGGCAACAGTGGATTTTCCACTTCCCGTTGGTCCTAAAATTGCTACCTTTTTTCCTTTTTCAACAACAAAGTTAATATCATTTAAAACAGCGTCACCGCTTCCTTGTTCATATGAAAAACTAACATTTTTAAATTCAACTTTACCTTCTATTTTTTCCTTTTTAATTGGATTATCCAATTCCTTAACATCTTCAGTTAAAGCAAAAATTTCATTAATTCTTTTGGCACTAACTACACTTCTTGTTGTAACAGCAATGCCCATTGAAATCATTAAAAGTGACATTAAAATGTTAGTTAAATATTGTGTAAAAGCTATAATACTTCCTATTTCCAAATCACCTATCATAACTAGTTTTCCACCATACCAAAGCACTAGTACTGTTGCCATATTGATAAATAACATCATAAGCGGCATAGCAAGCACAACAAAACGCATAGCACGAATTACTACATCCATCATTTTTTTATTAATCTTATCAAATTTTTCAATTTCATAATCTTCCATGACAAATGATTTAACAACTTGAATACCACCTATATTTTCACGAACAACAGCATTTACATCATCAACTGTTTTTTGAATAATTGTAAAATAAGGAAATACTTTTTTTATGATTAAAATAGCAACAATTAATAAAATTGGTGTCATAAAAAGTAAAATTAATGATAATTGGGGACTTATAATTAATGCCATAATAATACTTCCAACTAAAATAATTGGTACTCTAAAAAGAAAACGAAGAACCATCGTTATTAAATTACTAACAGAATAAGTATCATTAGTAAGAATAGTAATTAGTTGTCCTGTTTTCAATTTACTAAAATTAACTAGTGACAAACTATTAATTTTGGTAAATAAATCTTCACGAATATCCGCTACCGTTGATTCACTAGCCATCGTAGCAAAATAAATACTACCTATTCCACCTATAATTCCTACTATAGATAAAATAATCATTAAAAAGACATTCCATAAAATATAATCTATGTTACTTCCGCCAATTCCAATATTAACAATATTAGCCATAATTTTAGGTAACATCAATTCCATGACTACTTCCAATAAAACTAATAGTGGCGCCAGAAGCGCCCATTTTTTATATGGTTTTAAATATTTTATTAAACTTACTAAATCTTTCATAATCACCACCTATTTTACTTTTTCAGCAATTAATTCATGATAAACAAAGGTTGCAAAGTTTTTCCAAAATGGCCCCAGTTTTTTATTTTCTCTTGTTGGATGAACTCGATTTGTAAGCATAATTATGATTAAATCATTTTCTTTATCAATAATCATTCTACTTCCTGTAAAGCCTTGTTGAAAAAGAGCTTTTTTAGAAATTTTATCACACACTTGTGAAGTTGGTCCATAAAGCCAACCACCAAGAGTGCGAAATCTTCCATCATCATCTTTAAAAAACGGTTTATACCATAAATCAATTATTTTTTTCGAAATAAATTGTTTACCACCAAATTTACCATCATTTTTCACCATTAAAGCAAAATTCATAACATCAAAAATGGTACTAAAAAGGCCGGCATGCCCAGCAACCCCATTAAAAAGTCGAGCTTTTTTATCATGCACCACTCCTTTTATGTATATATCCCCTTCTTTTTCTGTTGGGGCACATCTTTTTTTATCAATCGGATTAAACATTGTATTATCCATCCCAAGTTTTTCAAAAATTTCTTTTTGGGCTAATTCATCTAATGTTTCTCCTGTTACTTTCTCTATTAATATACCCAACAAAATAAAACCTATATCGGAATAAATAACTTTTGTATGTCGAAAAACTTCTTTATCTACTTTGAAAATTAAATTAATATATTCTTCTTTGGTTTTAATTCCTTCCCAATTAACAAAAGCAGGAAGACCAGATGAATGAGTTAATAAATCAAAAATAGTTATATCATCATGTTTAAATTCTGGAATGTATTTTTTTACTTTATCCATTAAATTAATTCTTTTTTCTTCGTATAATTTACTAATTAAAGTGTTAGTAACTATTACTTTGGTAAAAGAAGCTAAATCATATATAGTATCAATAGTATTAACTTCTTTTTTAGGATATAACGATTTATTACCAACTGCTTCAATAGTTAATATTTTCTCTTTATAAATAATTGCATATACTGCACCAGGAAATACTTTTTCTTTTATACCTTCTAACATCTTCTTTTTTATTTTTTCAACAAGTACATCCATTTTATACCTCACTACATTATTTAACAATTAAATTAGGAACCTTTAAGTTCCTAATCCAAAAAAAGTATATGCAACATATCCCGCAACTGAAATAATTATAACGACCAACAAAATTGTTAATATCTTAATTAAAAGATTATTTTTCTTTAACGTTTTCCCAATGTCTTTCAAATCTTCAAAATCTTCTTCGCTAAAATTTAAACTTGATGTAAAAAAAGAGTTATCAATATTATCTAACTGTGCAGTTTTTTCTGATTGTGTTGAATCTTCTTTATTTAATTCTTTTTCCATTTCTTCCCGTTCTCTAATTAAAGTTTCTTCACCAGCTTTTAATGAAGAAATCAAATCTAAACTTAATTCCCGATCTTCTAATTTATTCAATATATCAGTATTAGCAATGGTGTGAATTAATTCTTTTAACTCATGTTTTTCATCATCACTATAATCCTTGTTTTCATTTATTTTTAATTTTTTCAAAATATTATATTGTGTATTATCTAAATTGTGGTGTTTGCTGGAAGTGTCTTTTCTTTCCGATTTAGCCTTATTTAACACATCTTTAATATCATAACTTTTTTCCTCATCATCAAAAATGGATTCTATAGTGGTGCTTATACTGGTTGGTTCTTTTGTTGCTACAGATTCTTGAATTTCTTTTTTTTCTTCATTATTCACTTTCCTAAGTAATTCTTGAATTTGTTTTAAATCTATTTGATTAGTTTTTTCAATACTAGCAATTCCTTCAATATTGGTATATTCACCAACATCATACATGGTGCGATACAACTCCTGATTTTTTTCCATGCGACTTCTATATTTACCCGTTTTATAATACCTTTCCATTCTACTTCTCATTTTAAACACCTCATCACTTATTACTATAATATCACAATTTAAAACTTTTTTGAACATTATATTGCATTTTCTGTTTATTTTAACTATAATTATTTAGGGAGGTAACATGAAAAAAGCACAAATTAATGAAGAAAAATGTATTGCCTGTGGACTTTGTGAATCAATTGCTAGTGATGTTTTTGCAGTTGATGATGTTGCGCAAGTAATAGTAGATGAAGTAAGTGAAGAATTAGTTGAAGCTGTTGAAGAAGCAATTGAAGCTTGTCCGACTGAGGCAATTACGTGGGTTGAAGAATAAAAAAAGAACAATCACATGTTCTTTTTTTTTACAAATTGTTGACAACCACAAACTTTTTTTATTTTGGGGTTGTCTTTTTTTTCTAATAAATTGAGTTATTTATTTTATTCTAACCCCATCCTTTTGTGCTATATTTTTCATGATCTAGATATCATATAATGCTGATTTTTTTGTTTTAATATTGGGTGATAATAAAATTTTTCATCAACTTTTTGCTATGATAATAAAAAAAGCATAATTTTTATGCTTTTAACTAACCTTTCTTTAATTGCTCTTCTTTCCCATAAATATAGCCCCTAATTAAACATTTGTCACTCATTTCTTTAATAAACTTAACTTCACTTGGTTTTTCAACATTTACAAAAATTGGAGTAATCCCTAAATCTAATAATAAATTAATAATTCTATCTAAAACAATTTTATATCTTTTTTCATTCATTGCTTTAATTAACAATTTTCGATAAACATTTACATACTCAAAAGTAATCATTGATGAAAGCGAGATAATAACATCTTGTTTGCTGAAATCTAAATTATCTAAACATATTGAAAAACCAGTCTCCTTTAATTTAATAATAACCGCGATTAATTTATATAATGAATCATTGTAATCGGTAATATTAATATTTAAAATTAAATTTTCAAAATTAAAAGTAGTTTCGCTTTTTAATTTTTTCATATAATTTAAAAAATTACATTCTCTTGACATTATTGTATCAT
The DNA here is from genome assembly GCA_012521575.1 of Mollicutes bacterium. GTDB lineage: Bacteria > Bacillota_I > Bacilli_A > RF39 > UBA660 > DUPI01. The sequence goes on along the minus strand of JAAYMD010000048.1, from coordinate 24,328 downwards.
AATAAACATTTATCATATACTTGGCATCGTTATTACTCTTTGGTAATACATACTTTAATAATAATTCCATATTTTTCGTATCAATACGCTTAATACGGTAATATTTTTTTAAAATTTCAAGTTTTCCATCCTTAAAAATAGATTCGTTATTATTATCACGCGTATAAATTTGATTAATATTGGTTTTTCTTCCATCAATATCATAAACAGTTTGAATAACATAATTTAAATTATTATTTTCAATTAATTCATCAATTTTACTAATAAACCTTTTATTATTTTTAACTTTAAATAATAAATCATGTGTATAACAAGTATATAACAAATCGTTGTTCTTTGCATGATACATAGTAAGATCTGATTTATATAGAGTTTCTTTAAAATCATTTTCGCATAATTTAATTCCACTATTGAATTCAAAATTAATTGGAATTATTCCCTTTTGATGAGCTTCATTAATTTTTTGGACAATTAATTGTAAACAATTAATAATTTTTTCAACAGAAAAATCGGTAACAATAACAAATTCATCTCCACTTCTTCTAACAACTAAAGATTTCTCAAATACATCTTTAGCAATATTAGCAAAAGTAATAATACTTTTATCACCACTTGCATGACCAAAATTATCATTAATATATTTTAATTTTTTAAAATCAATCGAAATTAAATAACACTCCTCTTTATTGTCAATGTATTCATTATAATGTTCTTTCAAGTAATATAAATCATACAAACCCGTTAAATTATCAATATATTCTCTCATACCTAATCACCCTTTATTTTTTAACTTCATTATATATTTTTTTCACCTCTTTTGGTGTTAAAAACCTAAACTCACCTGATTTTAAGTTGCCCAACTCCAAAAAAGAAATTCTTTCTCTTTTTAATTTTAATACTTCATGACCAACCGCTTTAAACATTTTTTTTACTTGATGATTTCGTCCTTCATAAATTGTTAATTCTACGATACTATTATTTTTCTTTTTATTAACTTTTCGCACTTTCACCTTTGCACGAGAAGTTTTCACTCCTTCTATTACAATTCCTTTTTCTAATTTTTTTATACTTTCCTTAGTTAAAATTCCTTTAATTTTTGCAATATAAACTTTTTCAATCTTATTTTTTGGATGCATAATTAAATTAGCAAGCTCTCCATCATTAGTTAAAAGTAGTAGTCCAGTTGTATTATAATCCAATCTTCCAACTGGATAAATTCTTTTTTCAATTGGAATGAGGTCAATAACTGTTTTACGATTTTTATCATCTTTAGTTGACGTTATAACTCCTCTTGGTTTATTAAGCATTATATATATTTTTTCTGGTTTTTCTAAAGGTCTACCTTCTACTTCAATTAGATCACTTTCTTCAACACGCGTCCATAGCTCTTTTACAACTTTACCATTTACTTTAACTTTCCCATTTGCAATAAGTTGTTCTGCTTTTCGCCTCGAACAATAACCATAATTAGACATAACTTTTGATAATCTTTCCATTAGACCTCTCCTCCATTAATTTACCATATTACTATATAATTTTACCACAAAAATATTATACTTCAAATTTAAATAGAAAAAACATATTCGCTGTTTTTTTACATTTGTTATATTAGTATATTATATAATAATTCTTTTTTTAATGATGGACTTAAAACTACTTTACTAAATTATTACAAAAACATCATGTGAATTTCACATGATGTTTAACCAAAAATGAAAAGTACTACTCCAATACTTGCTATTATACCTATTAAATCAACAGCAAGTCCGGTCCACATAGCATGTCTTATTTTTCTTATTCCTACACTTCCAAAATATAAAGTTAAAACATAAAGAGTTGTTTCTGTTGAACCTTGAATTACCGAAGCCATTCTTCCAATCATACTATCGGGTCCAAATTCAAGAAGAAGATTATTTAAAATCGCTAAAGTGGCATTTCCAGAAATTGGTCTCATTAAAGCCATTGGCACTATTTCAACTGGTACTTTCAAACTCAATAAAAAAGGTTTTATAAAATCTAAAACACTAGTTAAAACACCACTTCCTAAAAAAATATTTATTCCAAAAATCATGGCCAAAATGCTAGGAAAAATGGTTAAAATCATTTGAAAGCTTTCCGTTGTACCTTCAACAAAGGCATCATAAATATTAACTTTTTTTCGTAGAGCATAAAGAATAATTATTACAACTAATAATGGTATTGTTAATTCTGAAATTAAATTAAGCACGGCCCCTCCTTTTTCTAATAATATAATCAATAAAAATTCCACTTAATGAAGATATTAATGTTGAAATAATACACGCTGCTACAATTTCTGTTGGATGAGCACTTCCATACATCATTCGCATAGTAATGACAGTCGTTGGAATAATTGTCACACCACTTGTATTGATAATTAAAAATGTTACCATACTGTTACTTGCTGTATCTTTTTTATCATTTAATTCTTGTAAAGATTGCATGGCTTTAAGTCCAAAAGGCGTTGCCGAATTTCCAAGCCCAAGCATGTTGATAACAATATTTGAAGCAATTAAACTAAGTGATTCATGACCTCGAGGTATTTCCGGAAAAATTTTTCCTAAAAATGGAGATAAAATTTCTGACATTCTTTTTAGCATGCCAGAAACAGAAGCAATATTCATAATGCCAAGCCATAGTGCAATTACCGGAAATATTTGCATTGTTAAATCAAAGCTAACTTTAGTACTTTCAAAAAAAATCTGATTTATTTTTTCGAATTGTCCTGTAAGCAGAGCAAAACCGATCCCTACTACAATAAAGAAACTCCAAATTTTATTTACCATAAACTTTTCAACCATTCTAAGATATTAAATTTCTTTTTTTCTTTCTCTTCGCCGATATAAACATTATCTTCATATACACTTTCATTTCCAAGCATTACTTTAACAATTCCTACTTTATCACCATTTTGATACTCTCTTTTTTTCTCTAATTCAAATTTTAAATAAATATTATCTACCTCCATTTCTGTTAATGGATAACTAAAACTTCTTTTTAAATAAAAAGATTTTTTATAATAAGTTTCATTTAAAATATTAATTTTATCAGCTTTAAGAATTTGATAATTCTTATAACTATTAAATCCTTCTTCAAATAACTTTTGATGATCATAAAAATCATTACCATCATTAAGTGTGACCGCCACTAAATCCAAATTATCTTTACTAGCTGTTGTCACTAAAGTTCGTCTAGCTTTTTCCGTAAATCCTGTTTTTCCTCCTGTTGCATATTCATACATAAAAAGAAGTTTATTTTTATTAAACCATTCATATGTATTCATATTAGTTTTAACAACATGTCTTTTTGTTCCTGTAACTTTTTTAAATAATTCATTTTCCATTGCATAACTGGTGAGAAGTGCCATATCATATGCGGTAGAATAATTACCAGTTTCATTATCAAGACCACTTGGATTATTAAAAACAGTATTTTTTATTCCTATTTCTTCTGCTTTTTTATTCATTAATTTTACAAAATTATCAACACTTCCTGAAACATATTTAGCAATAGATAATGCCGCATCATTTCCGCTTCGAAGCATTAAACCATATACCAAATCAAGTAAAATTATTTCTTCACCTGGTTTTATATATATAGATGAACCATAAGCACTTAACACTTCATCACCTATTATTACTTTATCATTTATTTTTTCACTTTCAATAGCAATAATAGCAGTCATAATTTTACTAATGCTAGCCACACTTTTTACTTTATGAATATTTTTTGCATACATAATTCTTTTACTTTTTTGATCCATTAAAATCGCGCATTCTGCACTTGTTTCTAAAGCACTGATTTTAAACGGGAATATAAGAATGAATAATAATATGATTATTATTTTTTTCATCTAACCACCTAGTTAATCTTATGAAAATAAAAGAATTTTAGAATAAAAAAAAGGACAAAGTCCTTAATATTCATATACCCCATGAATTTTTTCTTCATCAATTTCACTTATTTGATTTACTTTCCATTCTTCATCAATACGAGTTAAACCGATATCTAATGTATATTTTACCGTTTCACTAGCATCTTCTAATTTATTTAAGCGATATTCAGAATATTTTTGAATATCAAATTCACCATCTTCAGTTTGAAATTCTTCTGGATTTTGTTGTAAATATAGTTCAGCTTCCCTTAAAATACGAGAATAATCTGTAACTTCAATTTCCACACTAACTATAGCAATATCTCCATTAACTTCTTCATCTTTAATATTATAAATTAAATTTTGATAATGTTTTTTCATAATGTCTTTATATTTTTCTCGTTGCTCATTATTGAATTGTTCTTCTTCTGCAACCACACGATTTAAATCATTTAACACACTTTCATCAAGCATTTGATATTTTTTAAAAAAAATTTCTACTTGTTTTGTAGGGGTATTATTCATATCATTCATACTGCACGCCGCTACTAAAAAAACAATTATACAAATTCCTATTATTATTTCTAACCGTTTCATATTTGCCTCCCTAATTTTATTATGATTTGTTTTAAAAAGTTTATGCATTGTAATTATTTAGTACTAATAAATATATAATTTATTATGAAAGAAGAAGAAGTTCGATTAATAGATATCAATTTATATGGCTCAATTATTTTTATATTTAAAATCGTTATATCTATTTTACTTACATATAATGATAAATTAAAACTTTTAAATAAAAAACCCCTTTTTAATAAAGAAAATGAAAAAACAATTACTAATATTAGCAATTTCATCTTATTAGTAATTGCACTAGTTTTTGTTTATACAGCTTATCGGGAATATAAAATTAACCGAACAAAAGGAAAAATTAATTCTACTAAAGTTTCTTTCATCAATTTAATAGTCAATGAAGCTCAATTAATATTAGTTATTGTTATAACTATACTTCCATTTATTTTTCCTGATGATGACGAAGAACAACCTAATATTCTAATTCCTTAATTTTCTATTTTAATACTAATCAAAATATTATCAATTCCCAAAAATATATTTTTTAACTAAATTTTACCAAAAATAAAAAAAGCGCATTTTTACGCTTCAAGTTCCTCACTTTGCTTTTGTTTGTAAAGAAAACAAACTTTATCCAACTCTTTAACTAATTTGTCAATTTCCTCTTCAGTAGTTAAGCGAACACCACTAGCATAAACATGACCACCACCATTATAATTAGTTGCAACCTCATTAATAGCTGGTCCCCTAGATCTAATCGAACCTCGAATATTTCCATTAACTTTATCCTCTGAAAAAACTACCCAGACCAATAACTCTTCAATATAATTAAAATTATTAACCATATTACCAGCTGATGCTGGATCAACATTATATTCTTTTAATATTTCATCACTTAGTTTTATATAACCAAGTCCATTTTCCGTTACTTGCAAATTATTAATAATATAACCTTGAAACTTTATTTCTTTTAATGGACGCATATATAAATCTTCATAAAGATTGGTAAAATCTATATTTGTTTTTTTTATCATCGTTGATACTAAATCAAAAGTTTTTGGTGTTGTGTAATAAAATAAAAAGCGATTAGTATCAGCAACAACACCAATAAACAATTTTTCTGCAGCCTCTTTTGTCATCCGAAGTTTAGTTGTTAAAATTAACTCAATTACCATTTGGGCGGCACTGCTGGCGTTATCATCAATCCATTCAATTTCACAAAACTTTTCAACAAAAGGATGATGATCGATTTTAATTCTTTCTTTAAAAAGATCTGGATTAACACCATCAACTCTTGCTTTATCAGGAACATCTAAAACAATTAACAAAGCATCTTTATACATATCTTCATGAAATTTATCAAGTGACCCTAAATATTTGAATTTAGAAGCAGGTGCCCCAACAGCATAAACCTTTTTTTTAGGAAATGTATTTAAAATAACATCACGAAGAGCAATTTGACTTGATATAGCATCGGGATCTGGTCCCACATGACGTGCAATAACAATTGTATCGTATTTTTTTATTTTTCGATATATTTTTCTTATTATTCTTCGACTCATTTTACCCCACACTTCCTATTTTTATTTTACAAGATTATAAACGTCTTTGGCAATCATTAATTCTTCATTAGTTGGTATAACATAACAAGAAATTTTAGAATCACTAGTCGTTATTAACGCTTCTTTTCCTCTTACATTATTAGCTTCTTCATCTAATTTAATTCCTAAAACACTTAATGCTTCAATGATATCTTTTCTTACCTTACTAGAATTTTCTCCAATTCCTGCAGAAAAACAAATAGCATCTACGCCACCAAGCAATACATAATAACTAGCAATATAGCTAACAACACTTTTAACAAACATTTGATGAGTTAAAATACACCTCTGATTATTTTCAAGTATCCCTTCTTCAATATCCCTTGAATCACTACTAACACCGCTAACTCCTAAAAAACCACTTTCTTTATTTAAACTGTTCATTACTTCATCTAAACTCATACCTGTTTGTTCCATAATATAAGGAATGATTGATGCGTCAATATCACCGGCACGAGTACCCATTAAAATACCTGCATTAGGAGTAAACCCCATTGATGTATCAATACACTTACCATTTTTAATAGCACTTATACTTCCACCATTTCCTAAATGGCAAGTGATAAGTTTAAATTCTTTTTTACCTAATTTTTTTTCCATGTAATTAGCTAAATACTTATGACTAATTCCATGAAAACCATATTTTCTTACCTTATACTTGGTATACCATTCGTATGGTACTCCATATAAAAAATCTTTTTCTTCTAAAGTTTGATGAAATGCTGTGTCAAAAACTCCTACTACCGTTGCCTTTGGAACAAGTTTTTGAAAAGCTTTAATTCCCAAAACATTGGCTGGATTGTGAAGGGGTGCCAGTGATGAAAAAGATTCAATATCATTTAAAACTTCATCAGTTATAATCACTGAATCAGCATATTTATCACCACCGTGTACTATACGATGCCCAATTGCTTCAATTTCATCTAATGATGATATAATTTCATTTTCTATTAATTCTTCAATTAAATATTTAACTGCATCTTCATGATTTTTTAATTCTACTTCTTTTTTTATTTTTTCACCATTAATTTTTATTGTATAACCGCTTCCATCAATACCAATCCGTTCAAATAAACCTGATACAATTACTATTTCTTCAGGCATTTCAAACATTTTAAATTTTAAAGATGAACTTCCTGCGTTGATAGCTAAAATCTTCATGTATATCCCTCTTTTCTAATTTTTTGTTTTCATATGTGGAAATAAAATTACTTCACGAATACTTTCAGAATTTGTTATAAGCATAACTAAGCGATCAATGCCCATACCCATACCACCAGCTGGAGGCATTCCATATTCTAATGCTTCAATAAAATCAATATCCATATCGTTTGCTTCTTCATTTCCTAAAGATCTTTCTTTTAATTGATTTTCAAATCTTTCATATTGATCAATTGGATCATTTAATTCGGTAAAAGCATTGGCATATTCATCACCACAAATAAATAATTCAAATCTCTCGGTAAATCTTGGATCATCTGGACTTTTTTTAGCAAGGGGACTAATTTCTATTGGATGCCCATAAATAAATGTTGGTTGAATAATTGTTTCTTCGACAAATTCTTCAAAAAAGGCATTAACAATATGACCATATCCAAAATGTGGTTCCACTTCAATATTGTGTTCTTCAGCTAATTTTTTCGCTTCTTCAAAGCTCTTAACTTCAAAAAAATTAATACCCGTTACTTCTCGAATAGCATCAACCATATGAATTCTTTTAAATGGAGGTGCTAGATTAATTGTATGCCCTTTCCACTCAATTTCATAAGTTCCCCTAACTTTTTTAGCAACTTCACCGATGATTCCTTCTGTAATTTCCATCATACCTTCCATATCACTGTATGCTTTATAAAGTTCAATTGAAGTAAACTCAGGATTATGATTGCGGTCCATCCCTTCATTTCTAAAAATACGTCCAATTTCATAAACTGCATCCATTCCACCAACTAATAATCTTTTTAATGGTAATTCAGTTGCAATTCGAAGATACATTTCTTGTCCTAAGGTATTGTGATATGTAACAAAAGGTCGGGCCGCGGCTCCACCACTAACTGTCCCTAAAATTGGTGTTTCAACTTCAACATAACCTCTTTCATCTAAATATCTTTGAATGGTACGAATTATTTTAGGACGCATATAAGCAATTTTTCTCGCCTCTTCATTAACAATTAAATCAACATAGCGACGTCTAAATCTTTCTTCAATATCACTTAAACCATGGTATTTTTCCGGAAGAGGTCTTAACGATTTAACTAAATGAACGTATTTAGTTGCTTTAACACTAAGTTCTCCCGTATTTGTTCTAAAAACAGTACCTTCTATACCTACAATATCTCCTAAATCAGATTTATCAAATAAACTATATTCAAAATCTCCAACTTCATCTTTTCTTACATAAATTTGAATTTGGCCGTATCTATCTTGAATATGCATAAAACCGGCTTTACCTTTACCTCTTTTTGTCATAATACGTCCAGCAATTACCACCGGAACTTTTAATTCTTCTAATTCTTCCTTTGTTTTATCACCATATTTTTCAAAAATAACCTTACTATTCGTATTTACATCAAAACGATGTCCAAAAGGATCAATTCCCATTTTCCTTAGTTCTTCAACTTTTTGTCTACGTACTAATTCTTGTTCTGTAAATTCTCTCACATTCTCACTCCCAATCAATTTCAATTATTTTTGTCCTACTTATAATATCATGTATTCCGCATTGGTCTTTTCTATATGATATCATAAAAATGCTTACTATGACTAACGCAAATTGAATAAAACTTAAAATTGACATTAAAATAAAATAGGTTAATCCCGAAAACACATATAAAAAAGCCATGCCAATAGTTAAATATCCTAAACCATTAATAATTAAATTTCTAATCATTAATTTATTTATAGTTAGTCTGCTTCCATCTTTTGTAACTATCCTAATATTCATTAATTTTGCACCTATTGTTTGGCCATTATTGTAGTAGGGGGCAAATACAAAATAAATAATGATAACAATAATAACAACAACATTAAACATAACTCTTTCTAAATCTATTTGTTTTGTAACAAGTGCATATTCTTTAAATAATTCGGAAATTTCAACTTCATCGTTTAGCATTTTTTCGTTAATTTCATTTAATTCTTTATTAAGTTGAATAATTTTTTCTTGATTAACTAACTTTGTATCTACGATCACAAGCATTAGCCCAATTAAAATAATATCAATAATATATGCCAAAAATCGTTTACTTAGTCTTGCTTTCATTTACCTTCCCCTCTAAAAACTCATCTAAAAGTTTAAATAACTCCGATACTGTTTTTAAATCATTCAACTTCTTTTTCACTTCACTGCTACCTGGCACCCCTTTTAGGTACCATGCAACATGACTGCGCATTTCCAGCATAACTACTTTTTCCGCCTTAAATTCCAGTAAATAATTAACATGCTTTTTTATCATTTCTATTTTTTCTGATAAGCTTACTGGTTTAGGTTCCACACCTTTTTCTAAATAAAGAACACATTCTTTAAAAATCCAAGGATTGCCTAGTGCTGCTCGTCCAATCATAACAGCATCACACCCTGTATAATCAAGCATCTTTTTAGCGTCATAACACGATTTTATATCACCATTACCAATAACCGGAATATTAACACTTTCTTTAACTTTTTTGATAATATCTAAATCAACTACTCCTCCATATCCTTGACTACGTGTTCGACCGTGAATGATTATTGCACTAGCACCTGCTTTTTCACATATCTTAGCTACTTCAACAGCATTAATACTTTTACTATCCCATCCACTTCTAATTTTAACGGTAACGGGAATTGGCACACTTTTTACAACATTTGACACAATATCATATATTTTTTGTGGATCTTTAAGAAGAGCGCTTCCTGCTTTAGCACGAAGGGCAACTTTAGGAACAGGACACCCCATGTTAATATCAATAATATCTACTTTCATTGTTTCATATATAAATTTAGCAGCTTTCACAAATGATTCAACATCACTTCCAAAAATTTGTTGAGCGATAGGTCTTTCTTCTTCTGTCATATATAACATGTCAAGCGTTTTTTTGTTTTCATATACAATTGCTTTATCACTAACCATTTCAGCATACATTAATCCACAGCCCATCTCCTTGGCGATGCGGCGATATGCACTATTGGAAATCCCTGCCATTGGTGCCAATACAACTTGATTTTTAATCTCCACGTTACCTATTTTCCACATAGTATCACCTTTAATAATTATATTATAAATAATCCTATAAAACAAGAAGTTAAAATCTCATGTGATTTTACTTTTGTTATTGTCTTAAAGTACAACCTCTACTTTTTAATGTTTTTAAAACATTTATGTCAAACAATAACATATTTTATTTTACTTGTCAAACTTTGCTATCTATTTTATTTTAATTTTATTAGCATTTTTTGCATTAGCATTATACATTTAGCAATAAAAATAATATTATAAATTAAAAAAACAAAATGTTTTTTTATAAAAAAAGTGATTTTCCAAATCACTCTTTTTTAACTAATAGACTTTCTCTGTCCATTTCCTTAGGCTTGTCAATATTTAAAATATCTAAAATAGTTGGTGCAATATCTGCTAAACAACCTTCTTTTTTTAATTCATAATTTTTATTAGTTATAATAAATGGCACTTTATTAGTAGTATGAGATGTTAAAATATTATCATTTTCATCAATCATATACTCACAATTACCATGATCAGCTGTAACTATTAAAGTTCCTCCTTTTTCTTTAACTTTTTCATAAACTTTACCTAAACACTCATCAACTGCTTCAACTGCTTTAATGGCTGCCTTAAGCACACCAGTATGCCCAACCATATCACCGTTGGCATAGTTTAAAACAATTAAATCATAATCCTTATCCAATTCTTTTAGTAAAGCTTCTGTTACTTCATAAGCACTCATTTCTGGTTTTAAATCGTAAGTTGCCACTTTAGGTGAAGATATTAACAACTTCTTACACCCTTTTAAATTCTTTTCTACCCCTCCATCAAAAAAGTAAGTAACATGGGCATACTTTTCTGTTTCTGCAATTCGAAGTTGTTTTAAACCTAAATCACTAATATATTCCCCTAAAGTATTATTCAATTCTTCCTGTTTAAAAGCACTTTCAATTTTATAACCTGTTGGCATCATTGTTACAATTTTTAAATTATTAAATTTTTCACATTCAAACTCATTAAAAGTAGAATCAGAAAAAACTCTTAATAATTGTCTTAAACGGTCAGGACGAAAATTAAACACAATAATTCCATCATTTTCTTCAATCACACCATTTTTATCTAAAACAGCAGGTATAACAAATTCATCAGTAATACCCCTATTTAAATTACTCTCAATTAATTTTTCAACCTTTTCATATTCTTCACCAATACCATAAACAAGTGCATCATAAGCCTTTTTAGTTCGATCCCATCTTTTATCACGATCCATCGCATAATAGCGACCTGATACCGTGGCAATTACACCAATACCTGTTTCCTTAAGCTTTTTTTCAACTTGCTCTAAATATTTTGGCGCAACAGCGGGTAGTGTATCACGGCCATCTAAAAATAAATGTAAATATAAATTTTTGACATTATTTAAAGCAGCCATATCTATTAAAGCCATTAAATGATCAATGTGTGAGTGAATACCACCATCACTAACAAGACCCATTATATGTAATTTAGTATCATTATTTTTAACATGATTAATAACGTCTAAAATTTTTTCATTGTTAAAAAATTGTTTGTTTTTAATTTGCATATTAATATATGGAAGTGGTTGATAAACAATCCTTCCAGCACCTATATTCATATGCCCTACTTCACTATTTCCCATTTGAGCAGGTGGTAAACCAACCATTTCCCCACTTGCTTCAATCAATGTGTGAGGAAAATTATTCCATAAGTAATCAAAATTAGGTTTGTTTGCGAGTAAAAAAGCATTACCTTTTTTTTCTTTTCTAATTCCAACACCATCTAAAATACAAAGAACTATCGGCTTCATATCATCATCTCCAATATTATTGTAACATACATTTATTACTTTTTTATTATTTTTGGAAATTTTTATTTAAACTCTTTAATTTAGGATGATCATTATTTATTAAATATAAACTTTTCCTGATATTTTCGAAAACAAATTTTTTATCCATTATTATTTCACCATCTATATTACATATTATTTTTTGTGGTGACTCAACTTCAAAATAATCAGTTTTCCAGTAATTAACTAGCTTTGATTTTTCATGTAGCCCTTTTAATAATAAACTAAACATCTTTAAAAGTTTAATTCTATTTACTTTTGGAAGTTCATAAACATCAAAAAGACCATCATTTAAAGAAGCTTTGGGAGCAAGGGCTAAACCTCCACCATAATAAGTAGCGTTGCAAACGGATAATAAAGTATAATCATCAAAATTTTCTCTTTTATCAACTTTTAACTTGACACTATCTAATTTTATAAATTCATTAATTATACTCAAATAATAAACTAGTTCTGTAGGTATCTTTTTTCCTTTTAAATTATTTGCACACTCAGCAATTTTAGCATCAAGTCCAAGTGACGCAATATTAATGAAATAACGGTTATTAACTCTGCCTACATCTATTTTACGAAATAAAGTTTCGCTAGTTGGCCTAATCATTCGTGAAAAATCATTTCCCGTTCCGGCAGGAATAACCCCTAAAATTGTACCACTATTAATAATCCCATTTACAACTTCATTTAAAACTCCATCGCCTCCTACACTATAAACAATATATTGTCCCAGTTCCCCTCGAAATTTTTTTGCAATCTCTGTTGCATCCTTTGGCCCAGCAGTATATATAATTTCATGTTCAAGGTTTTCACTATTACATATTTCTTTAATTACCTTAGCAATTTTCAATGCTTTGCCATTACCTGAAATAGGATTAACAATAAAAATTCGTTTCACAAAAATCACCCAAATCTATTATACTTCTTTAAAAAAATGTGTCAAATTGAAAAAAAGCATGATTTATTCATGCCTAAAGTTAATCACCCTACTTTGTGATACTCTAATCTTAACTTATCGGCAATGGTAACGATAAACTCAGAATTAGTGGGCTTAGCTTTATCAATATCAACACTATGCCCAAAAATTTCTTCCATCATCTCCCAATTGCCCCTATTCCAGCTTACTTCTATGGCATGCCTAATAGCACGTTCGACTCTTGAAACAATAGTGTCGAACCTTTCTGCTAATTCAGGATAGAGTTCTTTAGTTATGCCACCAATTATCTCAGGATTATCATATATAATTGTAATTGCCTCTCTGATGTATTGATATCCTTTTATATGGGAAGGTATACCTAATTCGTGCAAAATTCTGCTAATCGATATTTGTAAATTGTTATGGTGAAAGTCAATTGCTTTTCTGGTTTTTTCTTTATTTTGACATTCGATAATTCGTTTTTCCAAATCAGCTAAATCAAATGGTTTTAAGATAAAGTAACTAACACCATATTCAGATACTTCCCTAATAATCTCATTTGCATTATAACTAGTGGCAACAATAACTTTCTTATCGATCCCCCTTTTTTTCATTTCTTCTAAAACATACATTCCATCCTTATTAGGCATGATCAAATCTAAAATGATTACATCATACTGCTCCTGTTTTTTTTCAATCAGATCGATTCCTTCTGCCCCATCATAGGCCTCAAAATCGATACTAATAAAATCGTGACTGCCAAAGTACTCCTTAATCATTCCAACTAGATTGACATTATCGTCAATCATTAAAACACGTATTTTTTCCATATCATTCTCCCTTCAAAGTACTGCACTCACGTATCTTAATTATAACACACCTTTACATTTTTTGACTAGAGAATAATTTATCTTTTTTTGTCGGATTTAAAATATCTTTTAGAAACAAAATTTTTTCATCAATTTTTTACAAAAAAATGAGACTAAAAAAATTTATTTTAGTCTCCTAATCATTATATACGAAGCTTACTTAATATTCCAAAAAATATTATTCGTTTCAAAAATATATTTACAAAATTTTCATCATTTAGACCTTTTTATGCCAATCGCATGTACCATCATAGTTTCAAATTTCATGATCTTATTCACCACTACTCAATACACACCACCTACTAAACGGCAGGGCTTTTGTCAAAAAAACAAGAAAAAACCTTTTATGCTTTAGCTATGGTGCAGAAATTGTAGTAGCAATAACTACCGGGCGAAAACTGTAATATGAGAATACATCACCATCGTTTAGGCTGAAGCTAAACACACCACCGCTCACATCACTGTCATAACGGCCGCCACGCGGAAACCATGAATATCCAGAATACGGCATGCGTGAATAATCATTATACCACGAATTAGAACTATCATTTCCATTACTTGTTTCGTATATAGCCTCTCCATATTTATTGGCATTTGTTAAATAATTATCTGCTTGAGTATCACTTGTTCCCATTATATATACATCCTTATATTTTGAATTGGCATTTATTATGCTTTGGCCATTTGATAAATAACTATTTCCATTATCTATATATGCTGCTACTCTTTCCCAAGCTCCGTCACTCATATCATATATTCCATAAATATTATGGGTTGTACTTGCAAAATGGGATATACATTATATGAATGTAAAGCACAATACGTCCCATCATGGATTGCTAATGCAACTTCTCCTTCATTGTTTATTCTTATTTCTCCGTTTTTTGGTTTTGTTCCTTTTATTCCTAACTGCTTACCTATACTAGATGTTTCTTCTCCATTTTCATAGGTGTAAATTATCTCATTTGTTTTTACACCTTGTAATACTTGCTTTATATATTCTAATTCTACGGCTTTTACCATTGCATATACTGAACTTTTAAAAGCTCCTTTTTTCGCTTCTTCTATTGTATTTAATACTAATGGTACAGTTATTGCCATAATTATTGCTAGCACTACTATTACTATCATAATAATAAAGCGCTCTACTTTTTATATTTTTAATGTATTTCACCGTGATAATCAAAATATTTTGCATTATGTTATTATAAAAATATGCATTTTTCATACATTTCAATCCCTAATTTTAATATAATCATATATTTCTAATTTATACTTATTATCTAATATGACAATTATAATAATGAATTTATTGAAATCTATAATTTATTCTATAAATCATTTTAAAAAAATCTTTGCATTTTAAAATTTATTTTACCTAAAATTAAAAAAATATAAATTTTGTGTTTTTAACTAGGTATTAAATATTTAAAAAAAATCATAAAAAGCAAAAAAAGTCATTACTTTTGAATGACTTCATCAATTATTTTTAAAAAACTATCTGCTTTGGTAGATGCACCACCAACCAAAAATCCTGAAATATTATTTATTTTATTTAATTCTTTAACATTATGTTCATTAACACTTCCACCGTATAAGACTTTAATATCTTCATAACCACTTATTTGCTTTACAACATTTTTTATATATTCAACCGTCTTTTCAATTTCTTTAATACTTGGAATATTATTTGTACCAATCGCCCAAACTGGTTCATAGGCAATAATAACATTATAAAGCATATCTATTGAAAGTCCATTTAAAGCATTAACAAGCTGTCTTCTAATTACCATATCTGTTCTAAGCATTTCTTTTTCTTCTAAAGTTTCACCAATACATAAAATGACATACATATTTTTGTTTATTGCTGCAACTATTTTTTTATTAATTATTTCATCTGTTTCATTTAAGTGAATTCTTCTTTCACTATGGCCTACAATTGCATATCTTATTTCTAGACTAACAGCTTGTGTGGGTGTTATTTCACCAGTATATGGACCCCCTTCATCTAAAAAAATATTTTGTAGACCCACTTGATAATTTTTCTTTAAAAAATAAGGAATATAAATACTAGATGGACAAATAATAACTTCTTTGCTAGCAATTTCTTTATTTATTACCTGTAAATATTTGCTTACATCTTCTATATTCATCGTTGATTTTAAATTACCAACAACTATTTTTTTATTTTCCAACTATCACTCACCACCTTTTTCAATCGACTAAAATAAGTTTTCTTTTCATTAACTTTTCGATCTCCAACAGCTATTTTATATACTTCTAACACTCTATCAGCATAATAATCAGCGGAATGTTTAAAGGAGCTGTTTCGCGCATTAACTTTCATTATTTTTAAAATATCAGGATTTTGCATTAAGAATTTAATTCGTTTGTGATATTCTCTTTTATTTTTAAAAACAAAACCATTATATTCATTTTCTACAGCACTTTCATAACTTTCATCATTAATAACAATTATTGGAAGCGATGCAGCAAGCGCTTCAATAACTGTTAATCCTTGCGTTTCGGCAGTTGAGGCCGTTGCAAAAACCGAAGCTAACTGGTAATAAATTCCTACTTCTTCATAAGGAACTTTTCCTCCAAAAATAACAGACTCTTCAATTCGATAGCACCTAACCTTTTTTTGTAATTTTTCCATTAACGGTCCATCCCCAATAATTAATAATTTACAATTATGATATTGTCTTGCAAGCGCGACATGGGCATCAATTAAAAACTCTACATTTTTTTCTTGTCCTAAACGTCCAACATATAAAATAACAAAATCCTCTTTATTAATTCCCATTTTTTTTCTTAAAGCTTCAATATCTTCTTTATTATAATTTTCTCGAAAATATTTTTCTATTTCAATACCACTAGGTATTATGTGCACATCACGATCTACTTTATATTTTTTCTTAAATAAATCATATGTTTTTTTCGTTGGAACAATTAATTCAGAAGATGTTTTATCGCAATAAAATTTAGTTAATTCTGCAATTATTGGTTTGCTTGGCCAGTCAAGATATCCTTTAGTTACAGATGAAATATAATCTTCATACATCGTATGATAAGTGTGTACTAAAGGTATATCGTATTGTTTGGATATAAGTCGGGCAAAAGTTCCAACACCAAATTCAGTATGAGAATGAATAACATCTAAATTAAGCTTTTTGATTTTTTTAATAACTTTAATTGGGTATATTCCTGATAATCGATAATCATAAATACCAACTGGGATGCCAGGAATTCTAATAATTTTTTTATCGGATAAATCATACCCAATTTTTTCATTATTAACAGTTACAATAAAAACCTCATGACCTTTTTTCTCTAAAGCTTTTTTTAAAACTACAATACTGGTAGATACCCCATTAATAAACGGAGGATAAGTATCAGTAAACATTCCTATTCTCATTTGTCATTTCCTATCTTTCGTTAATAACATCTATCCCTGGCAAAATTTTTCCTTCTAACATTTCAAGCGAAGCTCCGCCACCAGTTGAAATATGAGTATATGAATCTTTATAACCCATTTGAATTACAGCTGCAGCAGTATCTCCACCACCAATAATTGTTGTTATATTTTGATTTGCTAAAATATCAGCAAGAGCTTTTGTTCCGTGACTAAATTTTTCAATTTCAAAAACTCCTACCGGCCCATTCCAAACAACAGTTTTGCAATTTTCTAAATATTTTTTAAATAACTCAACTGTTTTTGGTCCAATATCTAATCCCATTTCTGAATTTTCGATTTCTTCTACTAAACGAAGAGTAGTTTGCGTATTTTCATCGATTTCTTTTCCACAAACAACATCAACAGGTAAAATTATTTTTTCGCTATATTTTTCCATAATTTCCTTACAAAAATCAATACTATCTTTATCTACAATAGATCTTCCAACTTCCAAACCTTTAGCGCACAAAAAAGTATATGCCATTCCTCCACCAATTAAAATATAATCAGCAATATTAACTAAATTTTTAATAACCCCTATTTTATCACTAACTTTGGCACCACCTAAAATAACTATAAATGGACGATTAGGATTTTTAATTACTTCTCCTATCATTTTTATTTCTTTTTCTACTAAAAATCCAACACCATTTGGTAGAAGTCTACCTATTCCCACATTAGATGCGTGCATGCGATGCGAAGTTCCAAAAGCATCATTGATAAAAATATCCCCTAAATTGGCCCAATATTTGGCCAGTTTTGGATCATTTCCACTTTCACGCTTTTGCGGAAAATCTTCAAATCTGGTATTTTCAATTAAAATTACTTCTCCTTCTTTTAAATTTTTAACTGCATTTTCTAACTTACTTCCTCTTGTTTCCGGAATAAAAATAACTTCTTTATTTAAAAATTCACTTAGTCGATCTGCTACTACTTTCAATGAGTTTTTCATTTTATCTTCTTCACTTTTAATCCTGCCTAAATGTGACATCAAAATAACTTTAGCGCCATTATCAAGGGCATAATTAATTGTTTTTAAACTTGCAATTATTCTATTATCATCAGTTATAACTCCATCTTTAATTGGTACATTAAAATCACATCTAATAATAACTCTTTTCCCTTTTAAATCATAATCTTTTATTGTCTTTTTCATTTTTTATTTTCCCCTCCAACTATATCTATTTATATCGATTTCATGATTTTTAGCAATCTCTTCTTCGGTAAGCGCAGCATCATATAACCTAAAGCCATATATATTAACAACCGATGCTTCAGTTGTATAGTCTTTTCCAATAGTAAAATCATCATTATTATATTTTAAACCGGTGGCACTACTCATTTGTAGAGCTTTACCATCTCCATAATAATTAAAATTAATTAAATCTTCATTTTTTTTCATTGTAACTGCTAATGTATGAACTTTATTAATTTGACGCATAGCCAAACTAGTAGCAGCTGGCCAATAATTGGCTGTATCAGTACTATTTCTAACCATTGAAAGAATTAAACCATCAGTATACAAATCAAAATAATAAAGTCCCAAACCTTGATTCCTAAATGTTAAATCTTGTCCTTCAGAAGGTATTTCATAAACAATTTCAATAGTAACATCTGAATCATACGGAATTAACGAAGATGATCCTGGAATTTGAATATAATTAGCTATATCATATAACTTAATTCGATTGTCATACCAATCTTCAACACCGGCTCCATTTATTAAAACACCAGCAATATTACCCATTACATCTTCCCAAATAATTTGACCATTATTTTCTTTTAATTTATTATATCCATCATACATAACTTTTAAATTATTAATTCGATAATTTTGAATACCATTAACTACACCTGTATACTCATAATTTCTTGTTTTATCATTTAAAACTGTTACCATCATTGTCGTGTTTAATTCAATTTCTTTTTCCGTTTTTGGATTAATCTTTTTTTTACTTAGATACCCAGCGTTTACCAAATCCCCTAATTCTATAAATTCTACATCACCAGGTTCTTTTAAATTTAATTTATCAATGTTATCATTAACATAACTTTCAGTAACAAGTTGCAGATCTTTCACAAATCTTTCATAATCTTTTTCTCCATATTTTTTTAATAAAGTAATAATATTAGGAAAAGTAGCTATTGCTATTAATCCTAAAATAACTATTACTCCAAGCAATTCAACTAATGTAAACGCTTTTTTTTCCTTCATTAAACCACCTATCTTCTAATTATTATTTTATCTTGTTTTGTTATAATATTCAAGTATTAAAAAAAGATTGGATAATTCCAATCTATTTTAAACTTAATAAATGTTTAGCAACTCTAACCATTTGAGCACTATAACCCATCTCATTATCATACCAAGCCATTACTTTTACCAATTGTTTTCCATCAACATCAAGCACATTTGTTAATTGACCATCAACAAGAGCACCTAAATGCGAGCCAATAATATCACTTGATACAATTGGATCCATGGTAAAAGCAATTGTTTCATTTTGATTCTCTTTAAACATTTCATTTACTTCTTCAACACTTACTTTTTTTTCTAATTCAACGGTTAAATCAACAATTGACCCAGTAGTAGTTGGAACACGAAGAGCAGTTCCATCTAATTTTCCATTTAATTTTGGTATAACTAACCCAATTGCACTTGCAGCACCCGTTGATGATGGAATAATGTTAGCCGCTGCAGCTCTCCCACGCCTTGAATTTGCGCCTTTTTTATGTGGAAGATCTAGTATTGATTGATCATTAGTATAAGCGTGAACAGTTGTCATATATCCTTTTTTTACTCCAAAATGTTTATCTAACAAATTGACAACTGGTGCTAAGCAGTTAGTTGTACAACTTGCCGCACTTATTACTTCTTCACTACCATCTAATATATCATGATTAACATTATAAACAATTGTTTTTACCTTTTCATTCCCTTTTGCTGGTGCAGAAATAATCACTTTTTTAGCACCCGCTTCGATATGGGCCATAGCTTTTTCTTTACTTCTAAATATTCCTGTACATTCAAATACTAAATCAATATCAAGCTCTTGCCATGGTAAATTTTTCGGATCTTTTTCTGAAAATATTTTTATTTTTTTACCATCTACAATAATGTAGTCATTGTCATAACTTATTTTATCAGGCATATAGTTTCTATGACTAGTATCGTATTTTAATAGGTAAGCTAGTTGTTCAGCATCAGTTAAATCATTAATAGCAACAACTTCTAAATTTTCATCACCTTGTAGCAAACGAAAAATTAATCTTCCAATCCTTCCAAAACCATTAATTGCAACTTTCTTCATGTATCATCCCCTCTTTCTTATTTTTCATAAAAACAACTGCCACCTATAAACTCTCTTAAAATTGAATCGTTTGGCACATTATCGCTTGGTATTGGTAAAAAACTTCTCAAAAAATTAATTAACCTTATTGCTTCAGGATAAACCTCATCATCTTCATCTACTGAAAATAGAAGTGGTTCCACATAAGTTTTTAATACTCCTAATTCATATACTAAAGCAGAATTAATGATGACATCTGCTAAATCTTGATATTTGAAAATATGTTTTTCTTCAGAATCTCTAATTTTATCCCACATTTTTAATGTATCAGAAACACTATAACCACGATACTTATTATCGCGAACAATTCTTCTTAATTTTCTCGTATCACTTGTATGAATACGATTATGAATATCAATGTTTAATTGAGTAAGAGGACTTATATAAATATGATATTTGTGTTTTCTTTCAATCGACATTGTTAACTCCTCATTTAGGGCATGTAAACCTTCAATAATAATAATGTCATTTTCCCCTAATTGTAACCAATTATTTTTATATTCACGTTTACCAGTTACAAAATTAAATTCTGGTAATAGAACTTTTTCGTTATTTAATAATTTAACTAAATGTTGATTAAAAAGCTCCAAATCAATTGCACGAATTGATTCAAAATCATAATTACCATTTTTATCTTTAGGGGTGTCCTCACGATTTAAAAAATAATTATCTAATGAAATTTGATGCGTTTTTAAACCATGACTTTGCAAATAAATTTCTAATTTTTTAGAAGTTGTGGTTTTCCCACTTGATGTTGGTCCCGCAATTAAAACAATTTTTATATCTTTTCGACGTGACGCGATTTCATCAGCTACTCTAGTTAATTGGCTGTTAAAATATGCTTCAGCTAATCTAATTAAATCATCATATTTTCCCGTTGAAACTGCTTTATTCAAATCAGCTGCAGTTGAAATGTTTAAAACACGCCCCCATTTTGTATAATCTAAAAAAGCATCAAACAACTTTTTATGATGTACATAATCTAATGTACATTCGGGATTATAAATATCAGGATAACTTAACACAAAAACATTATTTTTAATATATGTTAATTTAAAATCATTAATGTCTTTAGTACTATAAGCCATTTCACTATAAAAATAATCATATAAATTATCTAGACGATACAAATTGATGTAACTATTACTAATATACTTCAAAGCATTAACTTTATCCATTCTTTTTATTTTTTTAAAATATCTAATTGTATCGTATCTAGAAACATTTATTTTAGTAAATAAATGTCCCTCCTGCACAATTTCATGCATTTTATTTTCAATTTTTTCAATAATTGGTTTATCAATATCCTCTCCTGTTATTTCACAATAAACGCCTTTATCAATTGAATGTTCAATAATTACATCAGCATTATTTCCTAAAATTTTTTTGACAGCTAAAACGAGCATAAAATAAAGGCTTCTAGCATAAACACCATTACCTATGGTACTACTTCGATCATAAAAATCAATATTACAATTTTGGGTTAATTTTTCACTTAAATCCATAATATCGTTATTAACACGTGCAACTAAAATAGGATAATTAAAATGTTTTTGAAAACTTTTGCTTACTTCATATAAAGTAGTTCCAATCGGAAATGATTTAGAAATCATATTACGAAAATTTACTACAACTGTTTTATCCATATATCATCCCTCTATTCTTTTATAATTATATTTTACCAAATAAACAAGTTTTTGTCACATTTTTTAATACATATTTTTATAGTTTACACTTATTATAATATTAGGAGATGATATTTTGGGCCTAATTCCGACAGTGATTGAAAAAACAAATAACGGAGAACGAGCATATGATATTTATTCACGATTATTAAAAGATCGAATCATCATTTTATCAGGTGAAATTACCGATGTTAATTCTAATACTATTGTTGCTCAACTTTTATACTTAGATTCAATAAATAATGATGATATTAGTTTATATATCAATTCCCCAGGAGGAAGTGTTAATGGTGGTCTTGCCATTTATGATACTATGAATCATATCAAAAGTGATGTTTCAACTATTTGTGTTGGTATTGCAGCAAGCATGGCAGCTCTACTACTTTCTAGTGGTACTCCAGGGAAACGATACGCCCTTCCTAACTCAGAAATAATGATCCATCAACCCTTAGGAGGAGTTCAAGGTCAAGCAACTGATATTAAAATTGCTGCTGAACGCATATTAAAATTAAAAAATAAATTAAATATTATGCTTGCTAAAAATACCGGTCAAGAATTAAAAAAGGTTGAGATGGATACTGAACGTGACAATTTTATGAATGCCAAAGAATCTTTAGAATATGGTATTATTGATAAAATTTTAGAAAATGAAGAGTAATTAAAAATTTTTCCTCTTCATCTTTTTTTTGTGCACTAATGAAAAATAATATAGAAGTTATTTCATTTCGTTTATCTACTTTTATCTAAAATCATTTTTACATGATTTATATATGTTATTTAAAACAAAAAGCTAAGTTGGAAAACCAACTTAACTTTCAATTTTTATTATTGAGTTTGGCTATTTGAAATTTGTTGTTGGCCTAATTGAACTAATCTTTTTGTAATTTCGCCACCAACAGAACCATTTAAACGAGCGCTTGTATCTGGTCCAAGACTAACACCAAATTCACGTGCTATTTCGTATTTCATTTGCTCAAGTGCTTGTTTTGCACCCGGCACGACTAATTTATTTGTGTTTCTTGAACTTACATTTGTATTATTCATGCTTCTCACCACCTTTACTAATAGATTGTACAAATTGTCATAAATAATGTAATTTTTACATCGGTAAGTTATGGCAATAAAAATAAGTTTTTTTATGAAAAAAGACAGTGTTTATCTGTCCATTTTTATTTATTTTGTTTGAAAATTTGCTGAATTACTGATGTTTTGTTGTCCTCTTTGAACTAATCTCTTAGTAATTTCACCACCAACAGAACCATTCATACGTGCACTTGTATCTGGTCCAAGATTAACACCAAATTCATTAGCAATTTCATACTTCATTTGATCAATTGCTTGTCTAGCTCCTGGTACAACTAAACGATTAGTGTTTCCAGTTTGTTTTGCATTATTCATACATTTCACCTCCTGTACACTATTACCTTGTGTACGGATGATGAAAAAATACATGGTAATTTTCTCCTATAACAGATCATCAATATTATCTAATTTAAAATCTGTTTTTAAATTAGTAATAGTCTCCATATCATTAATACATTCTTCAATTAACGATTCATAATCAAAATTCTTTTCCATATTTATACATTTTTCAAGCACAGGATTAATTACTGGATGTTTAGGAATAAAAAGCGTACAACAATCTTCGTAGGGCAAAATGCTTGTTTCATAAGTGTTAATTTTACGTGCTAAATCGATAATTTCTATTTTATCCATACAAGCAACTGGTCTGATAACTGGCATATTAGTAACATGATTTATTGCAACCATACTATCTAAAGTTTGACTAGCAACTTGTCCTATACTTTCGCCATTAATTATTACTTTGCATCCTCTTTTTTTAGCCACTTTTTCTGCTATTCGATACATCATTCTTCGCATAATGGTAATAATATAACTATTATCAACATTTTTATATATTTCTT
>JAAYMD010000047.1 GCA_012521575.1 Mollicutes bacterium | reverse complement strand
CAAGTCCCAGTTTATCTACTTTTAAACGATCTAAAGCTAGTTTTGTTATTTCTAAATCGATATTACCATTTCCCATAACTAATGCATAATCACGGACACGTTTAAACAAACGGTTAGCAATTCTTGGGGTCCCACGACTTCTGGTTGCTAACTCAACTGCTGCATCATCATCAATTGGACAATCCAACACCCGACTAGTTCTTTTAACGATACTAGTTAATTCTTCTACAGTATAAAAATTCAGTTTAGCAACAATCCCAAAACGATCTCTTAAAGGAGCGCTTAAATCACCCGCTCTTGTCGTTGCACCCACTAAAGTAAATGGGGGCAAATCTAGTCTTATATTTCTTGTTGATGAATCGCTTCCAATAATAATATCTAAAGAAAAATCTTCCATTGCTGAATATAAAATTTCTTCAATAAATCTTGGTATACGATGAATTTCATCAATAAATAAAACATCTCCTGGTTCTAAATTTGATAAAATAGCCGCTAAATCACCACTTTTTTCAATCGCCGGACCACTTGCCGTCTTTATATCTCCTCCCATTTCATTAGCAATAATATATGCAAGAGTAGTTTTACCTAGGCCAGGAGGTCCATATAATAAAACATGATCTAATGCTTCTTCACGCATTAATGCCGCTTTCATAAAAACCCTTAAATTTTCTTTTAATTCTGTCTGACCAATATATTCATCTAATTTTTCTGGTCGCAAAGACAATTCAAAGTTATCTTCATCTAATTTATCAGCTGTTACAATTCGCTCTTTCACATTATCTCCCCCTTATTACTTTAACATTAATTTTAAAGCTTCTCTTATTTGTTCTTCTAAAGATAAATTATGATCAATTTTGGAAATAATTTTATTAATATTGCTTGCTTTATAACCAAGCGCCTTTAAAGCTTCAATAAGCTCTTCATTGTTTTGAGCTTTCACATTACTATTATCTTGATTAACAAGTTTCCCTTTTAAATCCAAAATAATTTGACGTGCTGCCCGGTCACCAATTTTGGGAAATTTCTTTAAATATAAAATATTTTCTCTTTCAATGGCATCAATTAATCCATCAGGAGTTCCTGTTGCAAGCATTGGTAAAGCCATTCTAGGTCCAATTCCCTTAACATTAATAAGTTTTAAAAAAATATCTCTTTCTTCAACTGTTTTAAATCCATATAAACTTATTTCATCTTCTCTTACATGTTGATACAAATAAACTTTATACTCATCATTTTCATTAAAACTATAAGGATTTGGAGTATTTATTAAATATCCGACTCCATTATTTTCAATAACAATATAATTACTATTTACTTGCTTAACAATTCCAATTATATACGAATACATTTAATCACCTGTTTTAATTATATCATAGTTTAGGAACTTAAAACAAAAAAGAGTATTTATTTTTTTTATAATTTAAATCCAAAATTTTAGCATTTTTTGAAGATAAAACAAACTAAATTAACTCTATATTAAGTACTGTTAGATTAAAAAGTTTAAAGTATCCCAATCTTTTTTAGGATACTTATCTTAAAAATATATAAAAACTTTATAAAAATAAAAGAAGCATAAGTTTTTATGCTTCTAACTAGGTATTTAACATTGAATTTTACCTTTCTACACTATTTAACAAAGAAATTTTTATTTTCTTTTATTAAATATTGCTTTTATAATATAAAATTCAAAAATCATAAAATTTATAACATATAACCATATTAATATCTCATTAAAAATACCACTTGTATATTTATTAATCAAACTAGGAATAGAGGATGGAAAATGTTGATTAATAAATTTATAAATTTCTGGGGATAATAGATGACTTTTCAAAAAATCAACTATTCGAAAAAATATATCAAGTGCTGCTAATGCATAAACAAAAGTATTAACTTTTCGAAAAATATATGTTAATGTTAACAGTAGACCCAAAATAATAATTAATTCCATAAAATCACCTACTACTTATTGTCTGTGTAAATTATATGTATATTTTTTATATTATTGAAAAACACTTTTTCTTCATTTGGATTTTCAAAACTAATATTTACTTCTTTTATCTTTTCTTCATCTTCAATAGTCGAAATGTATATATAAATTTCTTCGCTTTCTTCATAGCCTTCCAGTTTTCGGATATCTAATTTATATTGTTTTTCCATTGTATTATTTTCATAATCTTCAGCTTGAAATTTTAAAATGGCTTGATCTATCAAATTAAAAATAAAATGAGGTTGATATTTAAAACCTTCAATAATATTTGGTTCTTCAATCTTTTCTCGACCACTTTCTAATTCCACAAATAAATTATCATTTTCTAAATAATATTGGTTATCACCTGAATCGGAAAAAACAAAAATATTATCTTTCACTTCTCCTTCAAAATAAAACGAAACTTCTTTTTCATCTCTAAGACAATCAATTGTTAACATAAATTGATAGTCTTCTAACAAATTATACTTTTCTAAAACACTCAATGAGTCATAATCATTTTGATTATTTGCTTTTTTTTCATTATTTTGGGAAGGAGTTGAAAAAGCGACAATGACAATAGCGAAAAAAACAATATACAGTCCTAATATTAAAAGTGATCGTTGTCTTGAATGATTTTTAAAATAATCAATAATTTCTCGAATTTTTTTTACCATTTTTCCACCTCTAATCCAATATTTTTCCTATTATTGATTCCTTATTTTGTAGTCCATTTAGAAAATCAATTGCTGACATTTTTTTCTTACCTTCTGGTTGAACAACAGTAAAAACAATTTCTCCATTGCTTACCTTCACACCAAAACCATCTTTATAAATAGCTGTTATTTGACCATCAAACATGTTAGAAAAATAACGATCTGTTGGATATGCTTCCCATACTTTTAATATCTTACCTTTAAAATAGCAAAAAGCACCTGGCCATGAATTTAAACCTCTAATTTGATTATAAATTTGTTTTTTAGTCTTGCTAAAATCAATTTTTTCATCAGATCTTTTTAAATTAAAAGCATAAGTTGCTTGGCTATGATCTTGTGGAGTTCTAGTAGCAGTACCGTCAATAATGCTTGGTAGTGTTTTCAACAGTAGATCACGGCCTAGAATACTTAGTTTATCATGTAGTGATGATGCAGTATCAGCATCGCTTATTTCTATTTCTTCTTGACTAATAATGTCACCTTCATCTAATCCTTCATTCATGTACATAATGGTTACTCCCGTTTTTTTATAACCATTCATAATTGCACGGTGAATTGGCGCGCCTCCGCGAAGCTTTGGTAAAAGTGATGCATGAACATTAATACAACCAAGACGTGGTGCTTCTAAAATAGATTTGGGCAATTTTTGACCATACGCACAAGTAATAATTAAATCTGGTTCAAGCGCCAATATTGATTCAACCTCGTCCTCTATTCTTTCTGGTTGAAGTACTAAAAGAGTATGTTCATTGGCAAGTTTTTTAATTGGTGGTACTATTGTCTTACCACTTTTAGTAACTCGATCCGGTTGGGTTACAACAGCCCTTATTTGATAATTTTCAAGTAATCCTTGTAAAATTGGCACACTAAATTCAGGTGTCCCCATAAAAATAATTTTTAACTTTCTATTTATTTGAATATTACTATAATTCATATCATTATCACCTATTTTTATTTTATCATATCTTTAAAAAAATAACTATAACATGATTGGGTTAATGTCAATATCAATCATCACTTTGTTATTATTTTTATAAAGTTTATCGATATCAATTAGCAACGGTTTTAATTCCTTAGTATTTTTGTATTTAATCACAATTTGCATATAATAAATATTATTAATTTTTGGCATACTTGATGGACTAGGCCCAAGTAAAAAAACATTTTTAGAAACATTTCTTTCCAAATATTTTAAGATTTTTTTTGCTTCCTTTTCCACTTCATCATAATTTCTTCCTGATATTTTTATAAGTGTCAGATTGTAAAAAGGCGGATATCCTAATCTTTTTCGAATGTTCATTTCTTGTTTGTAAAATCCAATATAATCATTATTTATAGCTGATACAATACTGTAATGATCTAAATTAAAAGTTTGAATAATAACTTGACCTGCATAGTCACCACGTCCAGCACGTCCCGATACTTGATTTAAAAGTTGAAAAGTTCTTTCGGCACTCCTAAAGTCAGGAATATTAAGTGATGCATCACCGCTTAAAACTCCAACTAAAGTAACTTTTTCAAAATCAAGGCCTTTAGCAATCATTTGCGTACCAATTAAAATGTTGTATTTTTCATTTTTAAAATCATCAATAATTTGTTCATGACTTCCTTTTTTAGTTGTTGTATCAACATCCATTCTTACCACTTTAGCATTAGGAAATAATTTTTTCACTTCTTCTTCTAATTTTTGTGTTCCCAATCCATAATAACTTATATCTCTACTTTTACATTTATCGCATACTTCTACTTTTTTAATTGTATAATTGCAATAGTGACATTGCATATTATTAGTTGTTTTATGATAAATTAACGGAATATCACAATTTGGACATTTTACGGTATATCCACAATTATGACACGTTACCACTATTGAATAACCACGTCTATTTAACAAGATAATTGCTTGCTCACCTTTGTCCAACGTTTCATTAATAGCACTAATTAATGGTTGTGATAAAATTTTGTTTCCTTTTTTTATTTCCTTTCGCATATCAACTAATTTTACTAAAGGCGGATTGTCATTAACTCGTTTGGTTAATTCTAGTAATTCATAAGTCCCTATCTTTGCTCGAGTATAACTTTCAATGGTTGGAGTAGCACTTCCAAGAACAAGTGGACATTTATGAGTTTTAGCTCTTTTTATTGCAACATCTATGGCATTGTATTTAGGCGTTTTTTCTTGTTTATATGTTGTTGAATGTTCTTCATCAATAATGATTACTCCTAAATTAGTAAATGGTGCAAAGATCGCACTTCTTGCCCCAATAACAATAGATACTTCACCTCTTTCAATTTTGCGCCACTCATCGTATTTTTCCCCCATACTTAAACGACTATGTAAAATGGCAATTGAACTACCAAAACGCTTTTTAAATCGCTCAACTATTTGAGGAGTCAAACTAATTTCTGGTACGAGTACTATTGCTTCTTTTTTTAATTTTAAAACATGTTCAATAATATGCATATAAACTTCTGTTTTACCACTACCTGTAATACCGTGCAACAAAAACGGCTTAAAAGAATTAATACTACTTGTAACTTTTTCTACGGCCTTTGCTTGTTCTTTATTTAATACCACTTTATTATCTTTGCCAATAATTTCATCAGGTAAGCGATACACTTCTTCTAATTTTTCAACAATTAATCCCTTTTTTAATAAAGTGTTAACCGCTGAAATCGATATTTTAACACACTTGCTTTTTAATACTTTCCTTTCTTTTTTTATAAGTTCTACAATTTCTTTTTGTTTTTTACTTGTTACTTTTTCGATATCAAAATCATTATTTAAAGTTAAATATTTTTCATATTTTTTATTAACAACTAACCCTTTTTTGGCTTTTAATGCCTGTGGTAACATTGCTTGATAAGCCGCAATTAAAGGTGATAACGTTTTTTTGCTAATATAATGGCCCAATTTTAATAATTCTTGATTCAATACAGGTTTTTCATCTATTACTTTGATAATATTTTTTAATTCATATTCATATTTTTTTTCTTCTTTTTCTATTTTTAAAATAAATCCCTCTAATTTTCTATTATTAAACGGGACCAATACTCTTTTTCCAATTTCTACCTTTTTTACTAACTCATCAGGTACATTATATGTGAAAGTTTTATCTATACTTTTTGCTTTTAATTCAACTAATACTTCGACTTTCATTTTATCACCTTCATGTTTATTATATCATGCTTAAAAAAAAGAAAAAACATCAAACGTTAATGTTTAATGTTTTATGATTTCATGACATTAATAGCCGCACGCATTTCTAAATCATATTTGATCATATCTAGACCACCAAATAATTTTAAGAATTCTTCTTCCTTCATATTGTATTTATTAGCTAATTCGGCAGCTTCTTTTTTAGCCTCTTCATCACTTATCTGAATATTTTCCTGTTTTACAATTTCTTCTAACATCAAGCGATACTTAACACGAGTAGTTGCTTCTTCTTTCATTTGATCTCTAAGAGCTTGTTCGTCAGAATTAGTAAATTGACAGAATTGTTCAATACTTAATCCTTGCATTTTTAAATTCTCTTCAAATTGACGAATCATTCGATCAATTTCTTCTTCAATCATCACTTCAGGAATATCAATTTCAGTAGTTTTTGCCGCTTCAGCTAATAATTCATCAATATATTTGTTTTCCACTTCAACTTCTTTTCTAGCTTGAATATTTTCTCTTAATTGTTTTTCTAAATCCTCTTTACTATTGATCCCTTCCATTCCTAAATCTTCAAAAAATTCCTCATTGAATTCAGGAGTAACGGGTTCTTTAACTTCATTAACTTTAACTTTAAAAACAACTGATTGGCCTTTTAACTCTTCATTCGGATAATCTTCTGGAAAAGTTAATTCTAAATCTTTAGTGTCTCCTTTTTTAAGACCAATAAGACCTTCTTCAAAACCTGGAATAAACGTATTACTTCCAATTTCTAGTGAATAATTTTCACCTTTACCACCTTCAAAAGCAACACCATCTTTAAATCCTTCAAAATCAATAATAGCTATATCTCCTTCTTTGATTTCTCCTTCTTTAACAACCATTTCGGTATAGTTATTTAAAGTTTGCTCTAAAGCTTCTTGAACTTCTTCATCAGTAACAACAACTTCATCCTTTTTAACACTTAGATTTTTATATTTACCTAATTTCACTTCTGGCTTTAGTGTTAAAGTAAATAAAAATTCAACTCCATTTTCATCAACCTTTTTAATATCTACTTTAGGTTGTGCGACAATTTCTAAATCTTTATTTTCATCTAACATTTTTGTATAAGCACTATTAATCACATGATCAGTGGCATCCATATACAAAGATTCTACACCATATTTTTTTAAAAATACATCTTTTGGCGCCTTACCTTTCCTAAAACCATCAATTTCTACTTTCGCATTTGCTTTTTTAAAAGCATGATCTAAAGCATCTTCCCATTCTTTACCTTCGATTTTAATTGCTATTTCTTTGACATTTTTACTCATTTTATTTTCCTCCTTAACCATACTTAAATAGTATAATATATATTTTTCTTTTTTACAAGCATTAACGACAAAAAGAACAGCTAAGACTGTTCCTTTTACATAATTTCTATAATTTTAACATTATATTTTCCGTTTTGACTTTCAACAGTTGCAATATCGCCAACTGATAATCCTAAAATAGCCTTCGCTATTGGTGACTCATTAGAAATTTTGTTATTAAATGGATCTGCTTCTTTATTTCCAACTATTGTATATGTTTCAATATCTCCATTTTCCATATATTCTATTTTAACTTTATTACCAATTGATACTTCGTCTGTTTTAACATCTTGCACAATAATAGCTTTTTCTAAAATCGCTTCTAATTCGCGAATTCGGCCTTCAACTACTGCTTGCTGATTTCTTGCTGAATCATATTCAGCATTCTCACTTAAATCACCTAAAGCACGAGCTTCTTTTAAAGCTTCAATAATTTCAGGCCTTTTTTCGTGTTTTAAAAGTTCTAATTCTTTTTTTAATTCATCATAACCTTCTTTGGTTAAATATATTTCTTTTGTACTCATTTTTATCACCTCTTCATTAAGTATAACACATGATACTACAAAATATAACATTTGTCAATAATTATTTCTTGTTACATTTAAACTATTTTACTCGATTTATTCAAATATATTCCTTAATTTTTTTCGCATAAAATAATTGGCTTTAATTTCTTTATTTACTTTAATTTTCACAATTTGAAGTGGATGCCTTACAACGTCGATTAAATTACCTTCTTCATCAATAATTTCATCGATAGTTAATGAAATTTCCTCATGATTGGGTCCAAAAATTTCAACTTCATCACCTTTTTCAAAATAATTTCGTTGTTGAATTGTAGCAAGTTTTGTTTTTTTATCATAATCTAAAACTACACCTAAAAAATCTTGATTAGATGTTTCTTGACGTCCCACATAATATTGATAATCTTTATTACAATCAGTTACCAAAAATTGATCAATTGATTCTCTATTGGCACATCTACTTAATATTTGTTCATACTTTTCATTATATTGATATTTTTGGGGATTATTACAATATTCATCTATAATTTTACGATAAATACTTACAACTGTTGCAATATAATAAGCTGAACGCATTCTTCCTTCGATTTTAAGTGCAGCAATGCCAAGATCTATAAGTTTGGGTATATGTTTTAACATAATTAAATCTTTGGTGCAAAAGGTAAATTCCCTTTCAGCTGTAACTTTTTCATTATTAATATCAACTAAATCAAAAGTAAAACGACAAACTTGGCTACATCCACCACGATTGGCATCTCGATTAGTTAAAAAATTCGATAATACACATCTACCACTTACACCAGCACACATTGCTCCATGAATAAAAGTTTCAAGTTCAATATCTACATTATTTTTAATATCACGTAAATCCTCATAACTAGTTTCACGAGCCATAACAAGTCTAGTTACCCCTTGTTCTTTCCAAAATTCGGCAGCTTCTTTATTAAGTGTAGATTGTTGTGTTGATAAATGAATTTCTAATTTAGTATATTTACGTGCAGCATCAAGTACTGCTGGATCACTTACAATAATAGCATCAACATTAGCGCCCTCTAATTCTTTTAAATATGATTCAAGTATTTCCAATTCTTGATTGTGCAAGATAATATTAACCGTAACATACACTTTTTTACCTAATTTGTGGGCGAACTTAGTTGCTTCTTTAATTTCATCAATTGTAAAATTTGTTGTATTGGCACGAAGACCAAACATAGGCCCCCCAATATATACCGCATCTGCTCCATACATAAAAGCGATTTTTAGTCTATCTAAATCACCAGCAGGAGCCAGCAATTCTGGTTTTTTTATTACTTTATTCATTTTCCTTCACCTTATAAACTGTTTTTGTATATAAAAATCCTTTATCAACATTATTAAACATTTCGTATATTTTTTTGTCTAATTCTTCACTATTTTCGATAGTTACTTCATTAAACATTGTAACCACCTCTTCAAACTTTTCATCATCAATATTAAAACTATTTAGTAATATATAGCTAAGTCCAACTTCTTTTAATTTAACTGATTCTAGAAGTCCATTTATTATATTACTAGAATATACAAAAGTTCCATGGTTATCATCAATTACCATATATTTTTTTCCTTCTTTTTCCATATAATAACTGTTTGATATTTTTTCCTTTTCAAAATAATCTAGATAATTGTTAACTAAATGTCTAAAAGATGCAAACATTGGCAAATATCCAAAAAGGGGTAAAATAAATTTCATCTTGCTATTTTTAATAATTTCAATAATTTCATCCAAAGTAATTTCCGTTGATAATAAACCATAATTTATCCCCATCTTTTTCCAATAATTACATGTATTATAATTAGTAGCGAAATGTTCTTGAGCCCATACCAAATCATATTTGAATCTATGTTTTTTCCATAGATTTACAACTGCCATATCATAATATAATACCCCTTGTATTTTAAAATCATTTAATTTAAACATTATTTCCTCTAAATTTTCAAGCTCACTATTTTTAATATTTTTATTTAATGAAATAAAAACTTCCTTTTCATGGTTATTTAAAAAACTTATAATTTTTTTTGCTTCTTTCAAAGAAAAAGAAGTTGGTAAATTAACAGAAAAATTTTCAATTCCAATTAAAAAGGCATCACTTTTATCAACTAATTTTTTTATCATTTCAAAATTTTTAGGAATAACCATCATTTTTGTCATATCATCACCACCATAAAAATGCGAAAAAAGTAGGAAACCTACCTATTTCTTTTACTTATACTAATTCCATCGCCAACATCAACAAATTCTGTAGTAAACTCTTCATTTTCCTTTAAAAAATCAATATATTTTTTTATTTTTTTTACCAATGATTTTAATCTTTTACTGGTTATATTATCAATATTTTCAACTAATCCATGAAAATTTATATTATCAGTAATAATAACTCCATTTTCACTTAAATTATCTTTAAATTTTACAAAAAAGTTAATATACTGTGCTTTAGCTGCATCAATAAAAATTAAATCAAATTTTTTCTCAAGTTCAACATCTAAAGCATCTGCGTTAATCACTTCAATTTGTTTTTCTAAACCAAAATCTTTGATGTTTTGAAGAGCTTTAAAATATAATTCTTTATCCCTTTCAATAGTAATAATTTTAATATCCTTGTGAACAAGCGCCATATTAATTGCTGAATAACCTATAGCACTTCCTATTTCTAAAATAGTTTTAATATTATTGTTTTTTATATAATCTACTAAAAAATTAATTCCTTCTTTTTGCATAATTGGTATTTTATGCTTTTTAGCATAATCCTCGATTAATCGTAATACCATAACCATAATCCCTTTTTCTGTAATTTTTCCTTCATTTTTTGATGTTCTTGTTCAGTATTATAAAAATATAACTCACCATTTTTATCGCTTAAAAAATAATAATAATCATGTTCTTTGGGATTTAAACTAGCCTCAATTGATGCCAACCCAGGATTACCTATTGGCCCAACTGGAAGTCCTTTCAAATTAACGTTTCTTGTATTGTAAGCGTTATAATCGTTTAATTCGCTTTCATATAAATCGCGTTCTCCCATGTCAACTTGACTTGCATAATAAGTTGTTACACAACTTCCAAGCGACCAATTATCCTTTAAGCGATTATAGAAAACACCAGCCACAGTAGCACGATCTTCATCACTTGCTGCTTCTGCTTCAATAATTGATGCAAATGTTAAAAATTCATGAATTGTAAAATTTTTCTTTTTAATTTCTTCTTTATATGGTGCTAAATTTTTATCCATTTCATCTAACATTACTTCAAATATTTTTTCTACTGTTGTATCTTTATAAAATTCATATGTATCAGGAAATAAATAACCTTCTAATGGATAATATATTTCTTTATTTTTTATCTCATCTGTTAAAAACCAATATTTTTCAATTAAACTATCAATATAACTTTCATCTTTTTGAAGTTCAAAAACATCATCTTCACTATTATTTGTATTTTCAGCAATTAGTTTTGCAATTTTACGCATTGTTATACCTTCATTGAAAGTTATTCTTATTGCAACGGGATCTTGTTTACATCCTTCACTTAAAACTTCCACAATTTCTTTAACTCCCATACTTTCACTTAATTGATAAGTACAAGCTTCAAGGGGTTTGGGATTATTTAGTTTTATATATATTTTATAAAATAAATCTGATTTTATTAATTTGTTTTCTTTTAATAAATTACCAAGTGTCAAATAAGAATATCCACTAGGAACTTCTATTTCTTTCATCCCTGTATCCTTACTAACAGGACCAAGATAATATGAATATATTCCAAAAACGATAACGAATACTACAACTATGAAACCACCAATAAATATTTTTAAATTATCTTTTATCATCGAACAAAAAAGAGCAGCTTTATTGCTCATTTTCCTCACTTTTCATTTTTGCTTCTTCTTGTATTTCATTAAAAATGGTTTCAATAATTTGCCACTCTTTATCACTTTCCACTGGTTGTAGTATTCCGTCTTCTTCATCAGGATTATATATTGCTGCATACACTTTAGTATTGCCATCTTCATCTAATGTATTATCAGTATATACAATATAATTTTTACCAGTTTCTTCAGATTCGAAAGTAAATAAAGCTTCACATTCAATTTGATTACCTTTTTCATCGATTACTGTAAATGTCATTCTTTCATTTTCCATATTATCTTCCTCTCATTTTATCTAAATATGTTTGTAAAATAATCGCGGCTGCTAAACCATCAATTTTTTTCTTTCTTTTTTTTCGTGACAAATCAGCTTCCAACATATAATTTTCTGCCTCTATTGTTGACAACCGTTCATCTTGAAGAACAACTTTAATATTTACATATTTTTCTAAATTTTCCTTAAATTTAATGGTTTCTTCCGCGCGACTACCTAAAGTATTATTCATATTCTTTGGGAGTCCTAGAACAATGATACCGATATTTTCATCACTTACTAATTGTTTTAGTTTAGGTAATAATGAACCATAATTTCCTTCTTCAAATATCCAAGTAGTCATAGGAGTAGCTAGGGTATTAGTTACATCTGATATTGCAATACCAAGCGTTTTTGTTCCTAAATCAAGCCCTAAAAAACGCATTTTACTCACAGTATTTTTTGATTAAAAATTCAAAAATTTCTGTTCGATCAAATTGAGTAATTTTGGTCCTAGCTTCCTTATGACTTGAGATATAACCAGGATCACCACTCATCAAATAACCAACAATCTGATCAACTGGATTATATCCCCTTTCTTTGAGTATTTCAATAACATCACGAAGAGTTTCTTCAATTAATGCATCTTGAATCTCACCAGCATCATAAATTTTGGTATTCCCCACAATATCACTCCCTATGAATACATTACCATTGTAACATTATTTTACATTTTTTACAATACTTTTTACTTCGCTTAAAATTTCATTTAATTTTTCAATAGAAGTTCCGCCACCTTGGGCAAATACGGGGCTTCCTCCTCCACTACCATTTGATTTAATTGCTGCATTTCGCACAATTTCTCCACAATTTAATTTATCTTTTAATTCTTCTTTTGCTTTAGCGATATAATTAACATTATTACCTTTAACATTAGCAACAAAAATGAAACTATTTGGATGCTTATTTGATAAAGCACTTACAAGTTCTTTTAAAATATTTAAATCATAATTTTCAACTTTTATAATAATAGTATTAATGCCATTTATTTCTTCTAATTTTTCTTCAAATAAATTTAAGTTAGATACTGCTTTTCTTTTTTTGGCATCAACATATTGTTTTTCTAATAATTGAACTTTTTCTTTAACCTTTTCTAATTCATTACGGTTAAAAATAACATCTTTATAACTTAGGGCAGGATCATGATTAATTTCCACATTAAATTGTAGTTCAAT
>JAAYMD010000003.1 GCA_012521575.1 Mollicutes bacterium | reverse complement strand
CTCTTTTTATGATAAGAATTTGGATAAGGTTTTCCGGTTATTGGTGCAATAACTGGTATAATTGGAATATTGAATTTTTGTGCAAATTCAAAGTCACGAGAATCATGAGCAGGAACGGCCATAATCGCCCCTGTTCCATAATTTAACATAACATAATCAGAAACCCATATTGAAACCTCTTCATTAGTAATTGGATTGATAGCTGTTATGCCATCCAATTTAACACCACTTTTTTCTTTAGAAAGTTGAGTACGCTCAAATTCTGATTTTTTAGCAGCTTCTTCTTTATATTTTAATATTTCATCA
Source organism: Mollicutes bacterium (assembly GCA_012521575.1). Lineage (GTDB taxonomy): Bacteria > Bacillota_I > Bacilli_A > RF39 > UBA660 > DUPI01. The sequence goes on along the minus strand of JAAYMD010000003.1, from coordinate 19,923 downwards.
TAGTTTTTGATAAAACTTTTATGTTTTTCAACAATCGGATGTTCTGGGGCAATGACCATGAAAGTTACACCGTAAATTGTATCTGGTCTAGTAGTATATACAGTTAAAGTTTCAATTGTTTCTTTGATCTTAAAATCAATTGTTGCTCCTTCACTTTTTCCAATCCAATTGATTTGTGCTAGTTTAATTCTTTCTTGAAATTTGGTATCTTCAAGACCAGAAAGCAAACTTTCTGCATAATCACTCATGCGAAGTAACCACTGTTCTTTTTCTTTTTGAATAACAGTATGTCCACATCTTTCGCAAACACCACCACTTGCTTCTTCATTAGAAAGCCCAATTTTACAATTAGGACACCAATTAATATCTTTATTAGCTTTATAAGCAAGTCCATGCTCATAAAACTTTAAAAATTGCCATTGCGTCCATTTATAATATTCTGGATCAGTAGTAGAAAACTCACGATTCCAATCAAAAGAAATTCCTAATGATTGAATTTGACTTTTAAATACTTTTATATTTTCTCTAACCGCTTCTTTAGGGTGAATTTTATTTTTAATGGCATATTGTTCTGCTGGAAGTCCAAAAGCATCCCATCCCATTGGAAATAAAACATTATAACCTTCTAAACGGCGTTTGCGAGCAAGAACATCTAAAGCAGTATAACTTCGAACATGTCCGACATGAAGACCACTTCCTGATGGATATGGAAATTCAACTAAAATGTAATACTTTGGTTTTTCACTACCATTAATGGCTGCAAATGATTGATTTTTTTCCCAATATTCTTGCCATTTTTTTTCTATTTTTTTAAAATTATACATCTTTCTTCCCTCTTTCTTTTTGTTTTAGATATTTGCCAATAATCGTATATATAATTAATTGCAAAATAATTAAAATAATAAATCCTATAATCATTTTGAACAAATAATTATCAAACAAGCTAATAAATGTTAAAGTGAGCGCAAGAATTAGCGAATTTGCAAAAGCAATGATATATCCTAACACATTTGGCTTGATTGTATCCAAATTTAATTGAAAGCGATTTTTTAAAAATTTTGCCTCGCTACTTTCTTTTAGCTTTTCCATTCCTTTTGAACGAACTAAAATAACAATAAAATAAATAATATATACAATAATAAATGTTACTAAAAAAGTTTTTAATTCCGTCATAATTACATCCCCTACTATTAAAAAAATATTATAATTTAAGGACGGACTAGCCGCGGTACCACCTTAATTCATAATATTTTTATGCACTTTAATTTTTAACGCAAATTACACGCCTAAAAAAGGGACTTAAGAAGCAAGTTCACAAACCTTTGTTTGAAAGTTTTCACCAACCACTTTCTCTCTACAAAACAAACGAATTGTTACTACTCTTCTTCAACGTCTTTAAATATTTAAATAATTATTTACATTATATTACACTTGTTCAACATATTCAAGTAATTTCAAGAATAATCTTACAAATTTTGGTTTTAGACCCTTTCTGCGCAACTTCCTTACTGCAATTCTCTTTTTCTTAATTGGCAAATCCGAAAATATTACGGCATCTATTTTTTCTTTCATTTCGGTTTCAATTGTTAAATCAGAAATAATATTTTCAATATCTTCATTAATTAAACGAATAGCATCAATTTCAATATCTTTTCCTTTACAATTAATTGTTAATTGTGCGATTGCACTAACATCTTTAACTTCAACAATAAAATCTGGTCCTTCAGTATAATGAGTGTTTGATACTTCTTGATCATTTACATAAGTAATAACTTCTTCTGATCGTTTTGTATTTCTAAATCTAATTTTATAATTTCGAAATTTTGGAACAATTCCACTTTTACCTTCTATTGCTCGAATAATCACTGTATGGTTATTAGGTAAATAGTTATAATCAATCATCGTTTTGATATAAAAACCTTTATGATATAAATCACTCATTCCATCATCTTCATAAAGAAGATAACTGTTGCTTCTTCCTGGGAAAACTTGAATTTCCATATTTTTAGGAGGTGTTGTATCAAACAGATTTTCATCATTACTCATAGGAATAATTGACCCGGCTTTAACAAAAACGGGATAATCTTGATCTCTAAAAAATGATACATAAGCCCTGCCACCTGGAAATTTCTTCCCTGTTACAAAATCATACCAAACTCCTTCAGGAATATAAAATTTATGAATAACACGATTCATAACATAATTTTTTCTTTCAAGAATTGGGGATATGAAAAATTGACTTCCTAAAAAATATTGATTGCGATATAAAACATCATCATACATTTCTTTATATTTGTAATACATTGGTTCAATTAAAGGAATACCCTCTTTATGATATCTATATGCTTCTGAATATAAATATGGAATTAAACGATGGCGAAGCTTTAAATATTCTTTAACAATATTATAAGTTTTTATGCTCCAGCGCCACGGTTCACGTTTATAATATTTTCCTTTATCACCACCAAATTTAAAGATTGGACTAAAGACACCTAATTGAACAAATCTTGTATACAATTCATTGTCTTCAATTCCTTTAAAATAACCTCCAATATCATGGGCCCACCAAGAAACACCAATATTAGTTGCTGCACTGTTGAAAAATGGAATTAAGGTTAAAGTTTTCCAATCTACTAAAGTTTTTCCTGAATACAATACAGGATAACGATGAGATGCAACCCCAGCATTATTTGATAAAATCATTGGTCTTCTTTTGTAATTGCGCTTCATATCATAAAAATGATAATGATTTAAAATAAAAGTGTTTAAACGATTAATTTTGGGATTAGTATCAACCCAATAAAAATCAACATCTAAGGCATCAAGGGGATGAATCATCATTTTTAAATAAACATCAATAAATTTTGGATCCAAAGCATTAAATGGAATAACGCCTTTTTCATCAGTTTCTAAATATTTTTTAGCCTGTTCATAGTATTCTTCATACGGATAAATTCCTTGCGTTGGATTAACATTTAAACCAACCCTAATGCCTTTGGAGTGCAAATAAGAAATCATGGCATAAGGCTCTTTAAAGTTTTCTTTATTAAAGGTAAAACCTGTTTTTAAATTTTCTTCATTATCATATTTATTTAAATGCCATTCATCATTTAATAAAACAATGGAAATTGGTATATCATAATATGAAAAATTATCAATTAATTCCTTTAATGAATAATCATTATAATTTTCATTGCGACTCCACCAATTTCCTAAAGCATACCTTGGAATTAAAGCGGGATATCCTGTTAAATGATAATAGTCTTGTAAACACAGCTGAAAATCTTCTAAATACATAAATAAATATATATCAATAGATTGGTGATCTTTTTCAACAATTACACCATTTTCGGTAATAATTTCTGTTTCACTATCATCAATACTGGCAAATCCTTCTACTGAATAAAGACCACGTTCAAATTCATATTTTCCTCTTTTATTACTCAAACGATTTTTGGGTGCCCCAAAATTTCTAACTTCAGGATGACCATAATACCAATAACGATCGCTGTTTAATAATTCCACTTTTAAATTAGCTGTTGGATTTAATTTTCCACCATAAAATTTACGTTCTTTGATGTAATATAATTTAAAATATTTAGTTGTGAGTTCTAAATATTTTTCATCTTCTTTAACATGAAATTCAGGAACCTCAAAATTACGGTTCCACACTAATTTAGTTGGACGATCTTCAAAAATACCTTCTTCACTATATTCAAGTCTAATCAATCTTTCTGTTAAAACAGTGAATCGGTATTTTTGACCTTGAATTATACTTTTTTCATTAGCTATAGCTTTTTCATAATCTAATTTAAAATGATCACCTAATTTATACATAAAACCACCTTTTATTCTTTTATAGTTCTTCTATTTTCATAAAATTAGTGTGTTTCACTTCTTTTAATGGATAACCCCCTGTAATAATAATTTTATCATTTTGATTCAAATCTAAAATTTCTACAGCTTTTGCTTTGGCAATTTTAATAATTTTATCAAAAGAATTAAGTTCATCTACTTGATATGCCAGCACCCCAAAATTCAAAGTTAATGATTTTACTGTTTCAGGATTTGGGGAAAGGGCAATAATGGGACAAGATGGTCGAAAGCGACTCATTTTTCTTGCCGTATAACCACTCATTGTTGGCACAACTATTGCTTTAGCTTTTAGCCGATATGCACAATCAGCCACACTGTGCGCAATTAAACCTGTTATGTCTTCTTTTTCGCTTCGTATGGCTCTATCTAACAAATCAAGATAATCAACGTTTCCTTCGGCTGATTTAATAATTTTTTCCATTGTTTGAAGCGTTAAAACAGGATACTCGCCAATAGTGGTTTCACCACTTAACATAACTGCATCAACACCATCTAAAACCGCATTAGCAATATCACTAACTTCCGCTCTTGTAGGTCGTGGTGTTTTTTCCATCGATGATAATAATTCTGTTGCAACAATACTAATTTTACCATTTAAATGGCATTTTTTGATGATGGCTTTTTGAACACCAGGTATTCTTTCAACAGGTATTTCAACCCCTAAATCACCTCTAGCAATCATAATCCCATCACTAACCTTGATAATTTCATCAATTCCTTCAATAGCTTTTTCGTTTTCAATTTTAGCAATAATTCCGATATGATCATTTTCTAACTCAATTAATAAATCATTAACTTCTAAAATATCTTCACTACTTGAAACAAAAGAAAGAGCTAGAAAATCAACGTTCATCATGTGAGCAAATTTAATATCTTCACGGTCTTTTTTACTAATAAAAGGAATATTCATTTTCAAATATTCGAAATTAACACTTTTAAAATCACTAATTATACCATCATTTAATATTTTACAAAGCAAATAATCTTCTGTTTTTTCCACAACTGAAAGTTCAATTTTACCATCATCTAATTTGATAATTGTGTTATGTTTTACTCCATCAATAGCTTCAGGTATTGAAATAGAAAATGCATTTTTATCACCTAAAATTTCTTCTTTAACGATTTTCACCATTTCTCCAGCCGTAAGTTTTGCTTTTCCATTAACAAATCTTCCGGTACGAATTTCTGGTCCTACTGTATCTAGCATAATAGCAACATTCGTACCTAACTCTTTATTTAATTCTCTAACTTTATCAATAATTTCCATACAAAATTTATAATCAGCATGACTTAAGTTAAGCCTTACTACATCCATACCGTTTAACATTAACTCTTTAAGAACTTTTTTATCGGCACTAGATGGTCCAATGGTTGCTATTATCTTTATCTTATTCATACTATCACCATCTTAATTATACCAAGTTTTTATAAGTTTATAAAGTTTTTTTAAATAAATTATCTTTATGTTATAATAATAGCGCAATAAGGGAGTGGTAAAATGAATTTATTTCAATATACAGATACTAACAAAAGATATTACACATTAGATTACTTTTATAAACAAAAATTTAAATCGAAAGTATTTAAAGTTAGTCTTAATGCTGGTTTTACTTGTCCAAATATAGATGGAACCGTTGGACACAACGGATGCATTTATTGTTCCAAATTAGGTAGTGGTGATTTTGCTGGGAGTCCTACTGACGATTTAGTCAAACAATTTAATGATGTAAAGCAAATTTTACACCATAAATGGAAAGATGCAAAATACATTGGATATTTTCAAGCTAGAACCAATACCTATGCTCCTCTTCCTGTATTAAAAGAAAAATATGAAACGATTTTAAAATTAGACAATGTAGTTGGTCTTTCAATTGCCACTAGACCTGATTCCATAAGTGATGAAGTGTTAGATTATTTAGGTGAATTAAATAAAAAAACATTTTTAACAATCGAATTAGGTCTTCAAACAATCCATGAAAAAACAGCAAAACTTATTAATCGCTGTCATACACTTGAATGTTTTGAAAAAATGGTTTACAAATTAAAAGAAAAAAAGATTAACGTTGTTGTTCATATTATAAATGGACTTCCTTATGAAACAAAAGAAATGATGTTAGAAACAGTTAAATACTTAAATAAACTACCAATTGATGGCATTAAAATTCACATGCTACATATTTTAAAAGACACTCCTTTAGCAAAGTTATACGAAAAAGAAAAATTTAAAATTTTAACAAAAAAGGAATATGTTGATATTGTCTGTGACCAATTGGAACATCTTCGTCCCAATATTGTTATCCATCGCATTACTGGGGATCCAAAGGCTGATGATTTGATCGAACCTAAATGGCTAGTCAAAAAATTTGGTGTTTTAAACGATATTGATAAAGAACTCGCAAGAAGAAATACCTATCAAGGCTTTAATCTTAATATTTTAAATCAAGTAAAAAGACTTATGCATATACACCTTAAACATAATGATATTGTCGTTGATGCAACTGTTGGTAATGGTAATGATACCTTATTTTTAGCACAACTTGTTCCCAAAGGTTTTGTCTTTGGCTTTGATATTCAAAAAACGGCAATAAACAATACTACAAAACTACTAGAAAAAAATAACATTAATAACTATCAATTATTTTTAGAAAACCATCAAAATATCAAAGAAGTGTTAAAAGATTATATTGGTAAAATTAGTTTAATAAACTTTAATTTGGGCTATTTACCGGGTGGAGATAAAAGTATTACTACTAATTATAAATCAACAATAAGGGCAATAAAAAACTCTTTAGATTTACTAAATAATAAAGGTATAATTTTAATTACTGTCTATCCTGGTCATGAAGCTGGTTTAAAAGAAAAAGAAGAATTAGAAAAATACTTAAATTCTTTAAAAAACTACCAAATTAAATATTTTAAAAACACTAATAATCAAAAAGCACCTTTCCTAATTATGATTAAAAAATAGAAAGACATATTTCTATTTTTTTATTTTTGTAATATATATTAATAGGTGAACTTGAGTGAAACCAAAAGCAATAGTTGTTGAAAATTTATATAAATATATAAAAAATAAAACTATTTTAAATAATGTTAATTTATCAATTGAAAAAGGAACATTTGTCGCCATTGTTGGGTGTTCTGGTGCTGGAAAAACATCTTTAATAAAAGTTTTAAGTGGTTATAGTAGTTTTGATAAAGGTCAAGCATATATTGAAAATATAAACATTAAAAAAAATTTAAAATACTTAAAAGGAAAAATCGGATATGTTCCTCAAACAGAAATTTTAGATAGTACACTTACACTATTTAATTCTTTGTATTATTCATTAAATTTAAGAATTAACAAAATAGATAAAAGTAGAGCAACAAAAATAATCAATAATATCTTAAAATTATTTGAATTAGAAAATTGTAAAAACACTTTAATTAAAAATTTAAGTGGTGGCGAAAGAAAACGAGCATCAATTGCTACAGAAATGTTAAGTAATCCTAACATTTTTTTACTGGATGAACCTACTAGTAGTCTTGATGCTAATATTGAAAAAAAATTAATGTTAAAACTAAAAGAATTAACTACTATTGGAAAAACAGTAGTTATAACCGCTCATACGATATCTAATCTACATTTATGCGATAAAATTATCTTCATGGGTAATAATGGAAAAATATGTTATGATGGTAGATATGAAGATATTTTTGATCATTTTAAAGTTGAAGAATTTGTTGATATTTATGATTTGTTAAAAAATAATACTGATTTTTGGTATAAAAAACATTTAAAAAAAATTAAAAACAATTCGAAAACTATTAAAGAGAAAACTAATAAAAAAAACATAAAATTTAGTTTTTTGAAACAAACAAAAACTTTAATCTTAAGCATATTTTCGATAAAAAAGTCTATTTTAAACCAAAAATAATAACAACTAATAATAATAAATCTTTAAATAATTAGCCCAAACCCTTTATTTCTAACACATGAAAAAGTGCTAATTAAACATTAAAAATATGAAAAAAGTGGTGCAAAACCACTTTTTATTGTTGACTTTTATTTATAAACCAAGTTTTACTAATGTCAGCACTACTGCTTTCTGGCTGTGGATTTGGCATATTAAATTTAATCATAACAGGAATTCTAAATCCTACTCCAAACCCCATACAAGTACCAGGTTGCAAAATTCTTAAATTTTTAATAATCTCGTTGGTAATATTAGGCAACATTTCTCTAATATAACCAACATCCCTTGGATGAAGCATTTTAAAAATTAGGAAATTACCACATTGCGACAAAGTTGTTTCGGATAATTCAGAAGGTCTTTGTGAAATAAGACCAAGTAAAACACCATATTTTCTACCCTCTTTAGTAATGCGTTCAAAAATATTGTAACCCAATAATTCAACATCACTATCATTTTGAACATAACGGTGCGCTTCTTCCAAGATAATATGGAATGGTAAAGTTGCTCTTTTTTCTAACTCCTTAGCATAATTAAACAATAATTTAGCATATATCTTAGTTATTGTTTTTGCCAAACGATCATCGATATAGTTAATGTTAAAATTAATTATTTGAGCTTTTCGCCCATTATGAGCCGTTAATAATCTTCTAATGTATTCATTTTTACTAACATACTCTGGATAATCAAAATATGCGCTATAATTGCTGTTGATTAATGAGTTTAACCTTGTTCTTAAAGCGTTAGATTCATCATAAACACGATCACTTTTTAAGATCCCTTCAGAAATTAAAGCAAATTCAAAAGCATCGCGCAAATCCTTTAAAGTATATGGAAAACTACCATCAGGTAAAGATAATTCTAAATCTTCTGTTAAAAATTTTTCAAGAAAATTTACAATTAGTTCGATATCACGAATTTTTCCACTACTATCAATTGCTAGCAATTGCTTTAATGGTCTTGTATAACCTGGTTGAAAAATTTCCGTTTCTAAATTTAAATTTCTAGTATTATAAGTTGTTAAAACAGAAATAATTTGATCACGAATTTGGACAGGTGGACGACCACTTGATAAAATATCTAAAAGAGCACGCGCAATGATATCGTTTTTATGTTTTAAAACTAACTCTTCTTCTTGTCCAAAAATTGTAACTAATTTTAAAGCTTTTTCGATAATTGGTAATTGTGAATGACGATCAGCACCGAGTAATAAAGCTATATCATCAACATCTAATAACCAAACAGGAATTTTTAAAACCTCAGTTTCACTAAAATGTAAATTAGTTGTATATGTTTTAAAATTAATATAAGGATTTTGCTTATTTAAATCACGAAAAGCACTATGATATTCACCATATGCATCAAAGATAAAAATACTTGCACGATAGGCAATAGACTCTTTTTTTGCAAATAAGTTTTGAAAGATGCGCGCAATGCTGGAAGATTTTCCACTTCCAGTTGAACCAAATATGGCAAAATGATGACTAAAAAAATCATTTATATTGATTCCTATTTGAACATTTTGATAAATAGGACTGTATCCTAAAATTAAATCTTTGTTTTCTTTATAATCAAATATTCCAATAATTTTAGCAACTTCTTCTTTGGAAAGCAAATAAACTTGTGAAGAAAACGAAGGCTTTCTCATAACCCCGAAAACAAAACGATCATTAACCATTTCACCAATTAAATTAATATAAGCCTTATCTTCACTTACTTCAATAATTTCCCCAATTATTTGAATATCCTCATCTTTCATATTCACAAATAAATGAATAATATTTTCAATTTTTTCTAATTCCATATTTAGTTTAACTGTAACCGTGTTTCCTCCAATAGCTATAATACGACCAATCATGTAATCATTCATTTTTCTCTACCCCTATTCTTCTTTTATATTAAACTTTTTCTTATATAAACCTCAACACCATCTTTCGTATAAATTTCTACTGTTGCCTCATTAATAATTTTAATAAATCCTAATCCTTTAATAACAATATCATGTCTTGCAGGCACTGATAAGACATGCTTTTGTTGTTGACTATTTCTTTTTTCATTATATATCCTATTTATCCTTAATTCATTAGATATATATACTGTTATATTATTTTGATCTTTAAAATAAATTTCGGCTAAATCTTCAATAACAATTGTTTGTGGTATTTTGATTTGATAAGTTTTCGGTTTAATTGTAGTTTTGGGAATAACTTTCTTAATTTTTTTTGAGTCTACATATTCAATTAAACTTTTTTCTTCTAACAATCCTGGTGTATCAATTAATGTTAGTTTATCGTTTATTTTAACTTTGATATTAGCAAGTGTTGTTGATGGTAACATACTAGTTGTAATTTTGCTTTGGAAATCTGTGTAATTATAAATAATTTTATTAATCAGTGTTGATTTTCCAGCATTAGTATTACCTATAACATATACATTATTACTTTTTTGATATTGTTTTATTTTTTCCATTAATAAATCTAAATTATAATTTTTTGCACTACTAATAATTAATGTCTCAACACTTCTGATATTTAAATTTTGAATATAATCTAACAATTTTTCTTCCCTTAAATAAGGTTTTAATAAGTCATATTTGGTAATAACCAAAATAACCTCATTAGATAAATATTTATTTATAATGTCTAAATTAGTTGGAAAATCAAAAATATCAATAAGTAATAATACAAGATCACCTGTCTTATTAACATTTTTTAATATATTTATAAATTCATCATTACTTTTAGAGACAAACTTATATTCATTATAATGTTGAATTCTGAAACAGCGCTCGCAAAAGTCTTTTTCAAGACTTACAACATATCCAATTTCGTCTTTTTTTTCATCTTGAAGTCTTACTCCACAACCTAAGCATTTCTTAATCATAGTATTTCCCCAGTGCAAAAAGATCATATTTACGAAGTTTCTTGATAATTTGACGTTCTAAAATTCGATTAAATCTAGTCAAAATAAAATCTTTATGACTAATTGGATTAACTAACACAGTTGTTATACCAACTAAATTACCTACAAGTATATCGGTTAAAATCTGATCACCAATAATAGCAACTTCACTTTCGTTATATTCATTTTCATACAAAAGTTTTAACAAATTTCGCTTAAATGGTTTTTTTGCTGAAGCATAATATTTTACTCCTAAATCATCAGCAAAAATTTTTACTCTTGCTTTGTGACTATTAGAAAATATATAAATATCAAAATCTTTTTCTTTTAATTCTTTAAAAAGTTCGCGTAATTTTTTATTTGATTTTTTTATACTAGAGGGCACTAGTGTATTATCTAAATCAAATAGCAAGCATTTTATACCTCTATCTGCAAGTTTTTTATAATCTATGGTGTATATACTTTTTTGATATATATCAGGTATATACTTTTCCATGCTTACCACACCTACCTTTTATAATCATTATTATATCAAAAAAAAATATATAATACAATTAAATGATAAATATAGAGCATTGATTTCAAAATAATTTACATAATATATTACAAGGGAGGTTTTTAAGATTAATACTAATAAAAAATATTGGTTAATTCCAATACCATTATTATTAGTAGTAATAATTATTATTAATCCTTTCAATAAAAAATTGGGCTTTGATGATTATAAACTTATTTTTAAAGCTGCAACTTCTTCTAATTTAGAACTAGCACAAACAACAATCAGTGAAGATCAAAAAAAAACTACTATTTATGTTAATTTAGAACCGCCCAATAATAATGTAATGATTGATTTTACAATTAAGAATACGGGAAATTATCAAGTCGTTATTAACAATTTAATTATAGAAAATGATAACAAAAATCTTAAAATAGATGTTGTTAATTTTAACAACCGCTTACTTACACCAATATTAGTCAATGAAACTATTCCTGGCTCAATTTATATTACTAGTAATACCAAAATAAAAACTAGTTTTGATGTTTCTATTGATTATACTCCTTTAAAAAATTAAAAATAATTCAAGGTGATTAGATGAATATAATATTATATATTATTATTTTTGTAGCAAAGGTTATTGAAAATGCTCTTGGAACTTTAAGATTTATTGTTATTGCAAATAATAGAAAAGGATTAGGTGCTTTTTTACAATTTCTTATTTCATTGGTTTGGATTTCAACAACTGGAATAGTTGTAGTCGATATCAATGAGGATCCTTTAAAAATCTTCTTTTTTGCCCTAGGGTCTTTAGTTGGTTCTTACTATGGTAATATTATTGAAGAAAAAATGGCATTAGGTAGTAATATGTTAATAGCAATAATAGATGCAAAACACGGGAAAAAAATCGTAAAAGAATTACGAAACAATGATTTTGCAGTAACTGTATTAAAAGGTAAAGGTAAAAATAAAACACGATATGTATTAATGATTGTGATACCAAGAAGAAAACAAAATAAAATTGTTGAAATAATAAACAACATAGATAGTAGTGCCATGATTATATCAGAAAAGGCAAGTACTATTAGTGGTGGATATTACCCTTCGAAAAAATTACCTTGATAGCTTAACATTTTTTAATAAATAAGCTTTATCAGTAATAAAATACATATTATCTTCAATTAATCTTTTTTTATTGTCAAAAAAACTAGGATTATTTATCGTCCAAAAAAATAAAGGTTTTTTCGTTTTATATTTTTTAAAAAAATTATGTCTAATAAAATAAGCATCATAATTATCATCAAAACTAATATTTTTACCAACTATTAAAAAAACACGACCCGTTTTATAATTTGGATAATTTTTTTTAATATATTTAGTTAATTTTTCACTAAATCCAGTAAGAAATATATTTAAATGCTTATATTTTTTTACAACTTTCATAACTTTTTTAACTAATTCCTTGATATTTCCCATTTCATGCTTTATTTCAATAATTATTAATTTTGGGCTTCTTATTTTTTTTAAAACTTCATCCAAAGTCATAATTGTATAGGTATAATGTTTATTTCCAAATTTATATTTCTTTAGTTCCTTTAAAGTCATATTTTTAACTATACCACTTCCATTACTAGTTCGGTTGATAGTATAATCATGAATTACTACTATTTTTTTATCTTTAGTTAATCTTACATCTAATTCAATTCCTTGAATGTAATCTTCTTTTAAAGATGATAAAAATGCGGGTAAGCTATTTTCTGGATAATCGTGATTATTATTCCCTCGATGGGCAATTAAATTTAACATATATACCCCTGATAAAACATATGCCATAAAAATCTTTTTATAATAATTATTTAAAAAAATTTATCTTCTTTTTACTAACGTCTTTCCTTTTGTCTTTTCATGAACTTCTATAGATTTTTCTTGCATAATTATTTCCGTGATTTTTTTGCTAGATAAACCTTCATATTCTTTTTTATAAAAACGATTATATAATTTATGATTTTTAGGTAATTTTTTTTGTAACTTTGGCGAATAAATAATAACTGAATCACTATGTTTGATAGTGTAAAATAGTTTGGGGATTAGGGTATACAAAAAGGAAGACCTAATGTTAAAATTTTATTATTAATCAAATTTAAAGAGGTCTTCCATATGAGTATTTTATCACAAAATTATAATGATTTGCTAAAATACTTGATTTTCAATTCTATAATATTGAATTAATATATGACTTTTTATATGATAAATTTAAAAATAATAATCCTTAAATATCACTCTTTTATAAGATTTAAAGTACGTATTATTTTTGCAAAAGCATACTTTTCCATACTAAAAGAAGCATAAATTTTATGCTTCTGACTCATAATTTTTTATATTTTTAATTGTTTCATGTTTAAATATTTTTTAACTTATCAAACACATAATTGTATAATTCATCATGAATTTCTTCAATTGTTTTTATTTCATCGTTTTTATAACATTTTATTGTTTTAAAATTATACTTATCTGCAATTTCTATATAAGCTTGCTCAGCATTTTTTAAATGATTTTCATTTTTTTCGTGTTCATCGGGACTATCTTTACAATTACTTTTTAAAATTAAAGAATATTTATATGGCATATGTAAAAAAATTTTTATATCTGGTATAGGCAATTTCAAAAATTTAAATTCTAATTCTTCTAGCCATTCATACATTTTTAAACGTTCTTCTTTATTTTCTATTTTACCTCCTTGATGTCCCATATTAGAATAGGTATAACGATCTAATATAACATTAACTCCCCTATTTAACATTTCATTAATTTTACTAATGTTATAAAGTCGATCAGCAGCATAATAAAGTGATGCTACTTTAGGATCTACATTTACCGCTCCTTCTTCAAACCATGAAGAACATATTTTTTCTTTTCCTAAATATGGGCCACCAATAATTTTGCCCGTAGGTGATTCATAATTGGGAAATTGAAATTTAACTACAGAAATATTTTTTTCATTTAATTTTTTTATTAATAAGTTAGTTTGTGTTTCCTTTCCTGAACAATCAGTGCCTTCAACGACAATTAGCTTTCCTCTCATTTTATCGTTCCTTTCTATATATCTTGATTTTATAGTTTTTGTTTTCTGCTACCTTTTTTTGTTCAAAATTTGATAGATCAAAATCGGTTTTATTGACAATATTTTTTATTTCAACGAAATACACTTTTTTAGCATACGGTAAAAAATATTCAAACATTTCTTTATCACTTATTATGAAAAAATCTTCTGATAGCATTTTCAATCTTCTTAAAAGCTGTTCATTATCTTTAAAAACGATTATATTTTTATTTTTTGATTCTAAATTTTTAGAAACAACTACATATCTTTTTTGCGGATTAATTTTAGGAATAGTTTGATAAAATTTTTCACTAATTACAACAGGATTTTTAACTAATTTATCGTCAAAAAAATCACATATTTCCAATACTTCCCATATCTCTTTAGCGCGATTGTCATCATTCGAAATAATTATTGATAAATTCATAATTACCTATACCTCCCTCCACCTATATTACGACGTTTTAATCAACAATTTCATTTCCTTTAAATTCTACATTTATAAATTTTCTGCTTGCTAAATAATCACACATATGAACAAATTTTTGATATTTAGTTTCTGGTTTGGGTAATATCTCCTGACCTCTTTTATTTCTTGTCCATTCACCCATGTGACTTTCTAACATTGATGCTAGTAAATTTGCTTCTTCATTAGTTAAGCCAAAATCACGATATTCTTCTTTAATCTTTTGCGCTATTAATAAGGGGTGTTCAAAAACTGTATATTTTTCTGGTATTTCTCCTAATTTTAAACCATCATGAATTAGAAGCGCAATCACTATTAAATCTTTTTCGTTATCCGAAAATTCACCACCAAAAGTATTTGTTATTAATAATTCGTAAGCGATTTTTACAGCCACTTTAGTATGGCGAACTAACCCACCTTTTCCTAAAGTATATTTAGGGTGATATTTACCAGTTGAACTAGCAGGAATTACAAAAAAGTAATCTGGAAGTGAGTTAATAATTTTTTTGGCACTTTTTCTTAAACGTTCACTTTTAATATAATTTAATTCCGTTTCAAACATATCTTCTTTTTTCATATTACCTACCTCACAAAATTAATTAATATTTCATTTGAAATGTATAAGTATTTAGGATTGATATATATATTTGTTCCGTCATCAAGCAATTTTTTTTCTTTAACTAGTTTTTCAACATTTTTAATAGAATAAATATCACAATTATATTTTTTTAAAAAATCATTTTTATTTATTCCATTTATTTTTCTAAGTCCTAAAATAAATTCATTTTCTATTTTTGTTTCTAGATCAATAAAAATTTCTTCATTTCGATAATGACCATTAATATATTGGTTGATATTTTTAGTATTAGTATAGTAAACATTATTTACATAACCACTTGCCCCCATACCAAAACCATAATACTCTAAATTATTCCAATATTTAAGGTTATGTTTAGATTCATATCCCTCTTTGCTATAATTACTTATTTCATAATGTTTAAAACCATTTTTTGTTAAAATTTCATTAATGATTTGATACATTTCAAAATCTAGCATATCATCAATCTGTTGAACATTGTTTATATAAAGAAGTGTTCTTGGTTCAATAATAAGAGAATATGTGGAAATATGATTAATATCTAATCCAAGTAAAATATTTAAGTCTTTTTTTAAATCTTCTTTTGTTTGGTTAGGAATAGCATAAATCAAATCTACATTTATGTTATTAAATCCAATTTTTTTGGCTAAATTTATTTTTTCAATTACTTCTTTTTTATAATGATTTCTATTTAATAATTTTAAAAGTTGATGATTAAATGTTTGAACCCCTATACTTAAACGATTAACTTTATATTTATATAATAATTTTAACATTTCTTCATTAATATGTTCAACATTTAATTCAACAGTAAATTCCATATTTTTATCTAAATTAAATAGTTTTGTAATTTTTAATAATTTTTCTAATTCATTTAAAGTTAAACTACTAGGAGTACCGCCTCCAATATAAAGAGTTTTTATTAATTCATTGTTATAAAATGTTTTTATTTCTTTTTCAAGAGCATTTAAGTAATCATCAATATATTTAGATTCATAATAAATTTTACAAAAATCACAATAGGAACAAATAGTTGTACAAAAGGGAATATGGATGTAGACAGCATCAATATTATTATTCATTAAAACAAAGACAATTGATTAGATTCTGCTAAACCATCCAATATTCCCATTGAACGCATTTTTTCAATTAAAGTTCCTGATACTTTCGCTCGTTTTTGTAAATCTTCAACACTTAAAAATGGTCCTTTTTTTCGTTCTTCCACTATTTTTTTGGCAACTAATTCACCAAGTCCATCAATTGTTCTAAATGGTGGAAGTAAGGTGTAATCATCAAGGAGTATAAAATTAGTTGCATCACTTTTTTCTAAATCAATATTAGCAAATTTAAATCCTCTTGCCGTTGCTTCTAGTGCAAGATGAAGAACATCTAAAACAGCAAGTTCCTTATTAGTTGCATCAAACCCTTTTTCTTGAATTTCTTGGATAACTTTTTTAATTGCATCATACCCTTCTATCATTGGCTCAATGTAAAAATCATGACATCTTATGGAAAAATATGCTGCATAATAATATTTTGGCATATGAACTTTGAACCACGCAATCCGAAGGGCACTCATAACGTAAGCTGCAGCGTGAGCTTTGGGAAACATATATTTAATTTTTCGACAAGAATCAATATACCATTCTTCAATTCCTACTTCACGCATTTTTTCTTCGAATTCTTTCCATTTTTCCGGATCTTTAGATGCTTTTCCCTTACGAACAAATTCCATAATTTTAAATGCATCTTTAGGTTTCATACCTTTATACATTAAGTGAACCATAATATCATCACGACATCCAATAACATCTTTAAACTCACAAATATTATTTTTAATTAATTCTTGAGCATTACCAAGCCAAACATCTGTACCGTGTGAAAGTCCTGATATTTTTAATAACTCACCAAATGTTTTAGGTTTAGTTTCTGTAAGCATGCCAATAACAAATTTTGTACCAAATTCCGGTACACCAAGAGTTCCTGTTTCACAAAGAATTTGTTCAGATGTAACTCCTAAAACTTCTGGAGATGAAAATATTTTCATAACATCAGGGTCAGATAAATTTATTTTAGTAACATCTATCCCTGATAAATCTTGTAACATTTTTAATACAGTTGGATCATCATGACCAAGAATATCTAATTTTAATAAACACTCTTCAATTGCATGATAATCAAAGTGTGTTGTTTTCCAAGCAGAGTTTGGATCATCAGCAGGATATTGATAAGGAGTAAAATCATAAATTTCCATATAATCTGGAACAACGATAATACCACCTGGGTGCTGTCCAGTTGTTCGCTTAACACCGGTACATCCTTTCGCTAGTCTTTCAATTTCAGCACTGCGCATCACAATACCTTTGTCTTCACAGTATCCTTTAACAAATCCAAAAGCTGTTTTATCAGCAACTGTACCAATGGTTCCGGCGCGATAAACATTATCCTCACCAAATAATTCTTTAGTATATTCGTGAGCACGCCACTGATATTCACCAGAAAAGTTCAAGTCAATATCGGGTACTTTATCAGCATCAAAACCAAGGAATGTCGCAAATGGCATATTTTGTCCTTCTCGCATCATATTAGTTCCACATTTTGGACAATTTTTTTCTGGTAAATCATATCCACTTGAATAAATACTCCCTAAACTTACACCGTTTTCTTCAAAAATACTATGCTTACAATTTGGACAAACATAGTGGGCTGGCAGTGGATTTACTTCCGTAATTCCCATCATACTTGCTACAAAAGAAGAACCAACTGACCCCCTACTTCCAACAATATAACCATCATCATTTGATTTTTTAACTAATTTTTGGGAAATTAAATAAATAACATCAAAACCACCTTTTATAATTCCGCGCAGTTCACTTTCAAGGCGCTTTTCAATAAGTTCTGGTAAAGGGTTACCATAAATACTGTGGGCTCTTTCATAAACCATATGTTTAACAGTTTCTACTGAATTTTCCATTTTTGGTGAAAACGGAACCCCTTTAGTATCCAGTATTACTTCAATTATTTCAATCATATCAGTGATTTTGTGAGTGTTAGTTACTACAATTTCTTGTCTTGTTTCTTCATCTAAGAAAGAAAAACATTCTAACATTTCATCAGTGGTGCGGAAATGTTGACTTGGAATTTCTTTAATACCGCCACGTGCAAGAGGATGCAATCCTCCACCTGGAATTTTTTGATTTACAATTACTTCACGATAAATTTTATCCTCTTTTTTAAGATGATGAACATCACCTGTGGCAACAACAATTGCACCTGCTTCTTTGGAAACACGAATAATTTTTTTAACGTGCTCTAAAAGTTCTTGAGATGATGCAAAATCACCACTTTGAAGTAAATGATCATAACAATCAAGTGGTTGAACTTCAATATAATCATAAAACTTGATAATATCAGTTAATTCTTCATCGCTTTTAGAACGAGCTTCGATAAATACTTCACTATTATAACAACCACTACCAATTAACAATCCTTCTCTTAATTTTTCAATTTCGCTTCGCAAAATTCGTGGTGTCTTATATAAATATTTGGTGTTGGCCAAACTTATGATTTTAAATAGATTCTTTAATC
The DNA here is from genome assembly GCA_012521575.1 of Mollicutes bacterium. Classification (GTDB taxonomy): domain Bacteria; phylum Bacillota_I; class Bacilli_A; order RF39; family UBA660; genus DUPI01. Next base: position 942 of record JAAYMD010000003.1, on the reverse strand, counting down.
CTACTTTATTCTTAACCAAAATGTTGATATGATAAGTAAGACCAAATTTGTGAATTTCGTCTTTTGATACTAGTTTTTCTAAATCACTAATTATTTCATATTTTTGATCAACTAATTTTTTTAACATTTTATGAAAAACTTTAGCAGTTGCTTCGGCATCATAATCCGCACGGTGATGATGTTCTTCATCAAATGGAACATCATATCGTTTAACTAAAGCGGATAAACTATGGCGATTATAATTTGTATCCAAAGTTCTTGATAATTCCAAGGTATCAATTACGGTATTAGAAAAAGTTCCCAAATTATATTTAGTATAAGCCATTTCCAAAAATGATAAATCAAACTTCGCGTTGTGCGCAACTAAAGTTGCATCTCCAAACCATTCAATAAAACGCTTAATAACCTCTTCCTCATTAGGTTTTCCTTTTAGCATTTCGTTTGTGATATTAGTTATTTGGGTAATTTTAGGATCTAAAAATATACCTGGATCAATCAATTCTGAAAAACGATCAATGATTTCACCATTAAATAATTTAACCGCTCCAACTTCAATAATCGAATCTCCCCCACCTGCATTAAGCCCTGTTGTTTCAAAGTCAAAAACAACATAAACAGTATCTAATAATTTTTTATCAGTCGGACGAATGACAATGTCAACTTGATCATTAATCATAGTAAGCTCGGCACCAAATAAAACTTTAAATGGCTCTTCTCCTTCATCCAATCCCTTATTAATGCCTTGCATTTCACGATACAGTTCAGGAAAGGTTTGAACACTATTATGGTCGGTAATCGCAACAGCTTTATGACCCAGTTTTTTAGCAAATTTAACTAATGAACTAGGATCTATAACTCCATCCATTTGACTCATAAAAGTATGAGTATGCAGCTCAACACGTTTAACTTCGGCATTATCTTTTATTTCATCATCTTTTTTTT
>JAAYMD010000046.1 GCA_012521575.1 Mollicutes bacterium | reverse complement strand
CATTTCTTCTGTTATAATATTCATAAGATACCTCTTTCTATAAATTTTTTCATCAATTTAATTATACCAGAGGTATCTTTTTTTGTGGATTAAATTTGTAACATATGTATTATAACCTTACATAAATGTACGCTTTATTTTAGAAGATATAAAATTTGAAAATTAGACATAAAAAAGAAAGACCTAATAATAAAATATTTTTATCAACTAATATTAAAAAGATCTTCCATATAAATGTTTTACCACAAAATTATAATAATTTTTTTAAATTTGATTTTGTTTGTTTCTTCCATTACCAGAAATAAAATTATTACTACTTAATAATCTTTCGACTTAATTAAAAATTATCAAAAAAGTCATATCAATTGTACCATAATCATCCATTTAAACTTCTTTTAGATAAATTTATTTTACTAAAATTTTTACTCTTCTAAATCAAAAGGTAAAAATTTTTGTTGCGTTATAAACCATTAGTTTTAATAAATACAATTATATCAATAATTAATTGATAAATAGATTTCTATTTAACATAAACTTAAATTTATCTTTTCCCAAACTATTATAAATATTCTTTTGTCTTTCAATCTTTCTAAACCTAATATTAAACAAAAATCAACTCTTAAATCCCCTTATTAATTTTTTACATTTTGTAATGTTTTATAAAAAACTATACTTTATTAGATCTTTCCAAAATTCTTTACAATAACTATATAAACATCACTAAATATTTATTTTTTCATATGGTATTATAGGTGATTAATATGAAAAAAGCCAAAATTTTAGCCGAAACATTTGGAGATATTACTGGTGATGGAATTTATGATAAAATTGTTTTAATTGGTAATTACATAGACGAAGATAAAAGTACAGCTTTTGAAAATCTTCAACTTTTAATTACTGATGGAAATAGCAAAAAAATATATAGCGTTCCTATTTCTAATATTGTTGGTTATACCCCAACCTTATACTTATTTCCTTTTAGAAATCCTAAAATAAGCGATATATTCATTTCAATCCCATCTGGCGGAAGTGGCGGTTTTAATTATAATTATATTTTTGGATATAAAGATAACAAATTTGTAAAATTATTTGATAATAAACAATTTGAAAAAATGTTTAACTACAAAGTTGAATATATTGATGAGTATCAAGTTCAAATAATTAATGAAAAATTACAAAAAAAATTTTTAATTAATATTACTTATAAAGATCAAGAATATTTGGATGACATTTATCACGATGATGGAAATTTAAAAAAAGCAATTTTTGGGAATGTTTTAGGATTAAATCAAGTATTTCCAATTGATGTAGATAATAATGGTGTTTTTGAATTACTCACCATGCAACGAGTAGTTGGACTTTATAACGCAGATTTATTAGGATATTTAGAAACAGTCCTAGCTTGGAAAGACAATAAATTTGATATTTTCCATGAAAATCAATATTTAGCTCAAATAAGTTTTTAAATTTGTGTTAAAGATAATATAAAAACCTTTCAAAAGAAAGGTTTTAAATTATCCTAGTGGTGCCGCAACGGCGAGTCGAACGCCGATCAAAGCCTTACCATGGCCTCGTAATACCCTTATACTATTGCGGCATTTCTTAATTTTGAACATTTTTAGTATATCATTATTACATTTAAAAAGCAACTATATCAAATTAAAGATAGTGTAAAATAGTTTGGGGATTAAGGTATACAAAAAGGAAGACCTAATTATAAAATATTGTTATCAAATTACATTAAAGAGGTCTTCCATATAAATATTATACCACAAAATTATAATGATTTGTTAAAAAAATTTGATTTTTTATGCTTTTTCTTCTTTATTAAAAAATAATTTTAAACTTTTTGATTTAAATAACAATGTTATGAATTATGTTAATTTACTATCTAACTTAGATGAAACTTTATCTTCTACACTACCAAAAATACTATTGTTTCTACTTTAGAATCTTTGGACTTAGCTTTTATGAATTATATCGAAAAAAAAAGAAAATATCATATCAAGTCACCTCACACTCGCACCATTTTTGGTGAAATTTCTTTTACTAAAACTTTTTACACTTCTAAATTAAATAATAAAAATTTTTGCATCTTATGATAATTTCTCTAACCTCTAGATACATTAACAGTAAATAAAATTATTTTTATTTTTTTTAATTTATGTTATAATTAAAAAGAGCTTAGAATTGTTCTCTGGGTTTTTATTTTTGGGAGGTAAAGTTATGACAAAGTATATTTTTGTAGTAGGAGGCGTAATGTCTTCTGTTGGTAAAGGAATCGCAACTGCTTCTATTGCCAAATTACTAGAATCTAGAGGATATAATTTAACATGCGTTAAAATTGATCCTTATATTAATGTTGATGCTGGGACTATGAATCCTACTGAACATGGCGAAGTTTTTGTCACCGAGGATGGAGATGAAACAGATCAAGATATTGGAAATTATGAAAGATTTTTAAACAAAGACATCTTGTCTACTAATTATATAACAACAGGAAGAGTTTACAAAACGGTTATTGATAATGAACGAAATTTAAAATACAATGGTAAATGCGTTGAAGTTGTTCCGCATATTCCTCTTGAAATAATAAGACGTATTAAAACAGCAGGGAAAAAAGCTAAAGCGGATATTGTTATAACTGAAATTGGTGGTACTGTAGGAGAATATCAAAATATTTTGTTTTTAGAAGCCGCTAGAATGATGAAATTAGAAAAACCTGATGATGTCGCTTTCGTTATGGTATCTTATCTACCTATCCCAAATAAAGTTGGAGAAATGAAAACCAAACCAACTCAATCAGCTGTTAGAACACTAAATTCATCAGGAATTCAACCAGATATTTTGTTGTGCCGTTCTGAAAAAGTAATTGATGAAAAAAGAAAAGAAAAATTATCAATATTCTGCAATTTATCAAAAAACAAAATTATTGCAGCCCCTGATGTAGATTCTATTTATGATGTTGCTCTTAATTTTAAAAAAGAAAATTTAGATGACAGAATTATTGAAATATTAAAATTGAAAAAAAGAAAAGAAAATGATCAATTAGAAAAATGGAGAGAGTTATCAGAAAAGATAAAAAAAGTTAAAGACGAAGTAAAAATCGGTATTGTAGGAAAATATTTTGAAACTGGCGATTATGTCTTAACTGATTCATATATATCAGTAATAGAAGCAATCAAACATGCTTCATGGGCTCAAAATAAAAAACCAATTATTAGTTGGATTTCATCAGATGAATATGAAAAAAATCCAGACAAAGTTAATGAATTATCAAAATATGATGGTGTAATTGTTCCAGGAGGATTTGGATCTAGAGGAATTGAAGGAAAAATAAATGCAATCAAATATTTACGTGAAAATAATATTCCCTTTTTAGGATTATGTTATGGCATGCAGTTAGCTATCATTGAATTTGCTAGAAATGTTGCCGGAATAAAAGATGCCACTACAGAAGAAATAGATCCTAATAGTAAAAATTTAGTTATTCATACAATGAAAGAACAAAGAGAAAAAATTAATAACTCAAATTATGGTGGAACAATGAGACTAGGAGCATATCCATGTAAAATAAAAAAAGATACTAAAACATATGAAGCTTATTGTAAAGATGAAATTTCTGAAAGACATAGACATCGATATGAATTTAATAATGATTATCGTAAACTTCTAGAAAAAAACGGACTTGTTTTTGCTGGTACATCACCAGATAACAAATTGATAGAAATAATTGAAATTCCTAATCACAAATTTTTTATAGGATGCCAATTCCATCCTGAATTAAAATCTAGACCTCTTAATCCACATCCATTATTTATGTCATTTATTAAAGCTAGTATTTCTAATAAGTACAAAGTTAAAGAAAAAGCTAAGATACACTCTTAACTTTTTTTTATTCGATAATATTTGGTGTAGTTCCCCTTCTACACCATCTTTTTATTCATTTAAAAATTTTTCTATCATTTCATTTGCGTTTTAAATTTCAAAACTTTTTTTTGCTATATTCATATACTTAGACTATATCCACTATATACTTTTCTTCTATTTCAACATTTTGCTAAAATTTTTAATTATTGTAATTATCATTTTGCTTTAGCTTCTAAAAAATCCCTAAAACTCTTTACACTAATAAATTAAAAAAATCAAAATAAAATTCTAATTTTTTATAAATAATTTATAACCCTTTTTTAAATTTATGGTATAAACTCCATCCTTAGGACATTCAAATATTTGCTTTGGCATATCACTAGGAATTAAAGACAGTTCCGTTTCTAACTTTTCTTTTTGAGTTTTTAATAAATTATTTTCCTTTTGTATATCACTTAATTTTTGATTAATCTCAAATATTACATCATTTTGTTTTTTTATTTCCTCTTGTGCTTTATTTAATTCCTCAGTTCTTATTTTAATAATATCTAAATAATCATCGCGTTCAATATTTTGAGCTTCAATAATATTTTTGTATTCTGCTATTTCTGTATTTAAACGAGTAATAGTCGTTTGACATTCTTCAAGCTCACTTAACAATTCATCAACTTTATGTTGACATTCCTCTAATTCACTTGGATCAATAATAGGTTGCTTAATAACTTTTTCCGATGTATCATAATGAATAATTAAAAATTTCCCATATGATGGACTAAAGCCTGTTGCCGCAACAGTTCCTGTAAAACTACGATTCCAGTATAAATCATAATGTTTTTGTAATTGTGGAATTATATCATAAGCATAGTGATTATTATAGTTTAACCAACCGGCTGTTACTAACACGCGATCTTGATCATTAAAAAGATCGTTTTCAAGAAAATACAAACATTCTTGTTGATTTGGGATATTAATATCTACCATACTATCCAAAGTCCATGGTGCTTTTTTAGCCCCCTCCACCACTGATAAATGAAGGTGAGTACCAGCATTAGGTTTTTCATTAGTTGGCTTTGGAATCACATGTCCCGTATTACCCATTCTAGCAATCTTTTCCCCATATTTTACTTTATTTCCTACTTCAACAAAAACCTCGCTTAAATGAGCATATAACACACTATAAATCATACTTAATCTCATTACCTTTCAATTCACTAAAAGGAAGTAATTTTCCTTCTAAGGTGCGATACAGACTATCAGCTTCGATAAAACTAAAAAGTCCGATCCAAAGTGACTCAATAATATCTTGACTACCAAAGGACATAGTAAAGACAATTCCAAAAATCATATTGATAATAAACGAATATAAAATAATTATTTTACTACTTCTAAACATCATTTTAGTTTTTTGAATAAAAGCCATTGCAATAATACCACACGGAATAGATACTATTATCAACTGTTCCAACAAATTTATATTTAGCATAATATCCCTCATTCCTAAGATTATTCTATAATATAATATGGAAATAATAAAAAAAAGACACAATAAAATAACAAACATATTCTATAAACCTCTTTTCAACTCTTTTAATAATTTCATAATATTGAAAACCTTTACCAAACTTATCACTATGATATTTAACAACCATTTAATAAAAAAGATATTTTCAAAAATAAAAAAATCTTGAAAATAAATTTCAAGATTAACTTTTACTGGCGTCCATGATTGGATTTGAACCAATGACCTATCCCTTAGGAGGGGATTGCTCTATCCAGCTGAGCTACATGGACAAGAAAAGAAAAAAATTATTTAAATATGTTAATTATGAACAGTCCAATTAAAGTGGTTGCATTTCTCAATTTATAACTAAATGTATATGACCATTCTTGAGTTGCAACCAATTTATCCACCATGTTAACAATCCAACTTTCACTATATTTTGGCAGATATAAAACAAGCGGAAACATATGCGATAAAATAATATTTTTTTCTTTTTCAGAAATACTAAAGTATTTCATTGAATTATTAACAGCTTCTTTTGGATGAGTAAAATTAGATAAAATGAATTCTTTTGCATTTCTATCATTTTTAGTAAAGAAAAAATCATGAATAAGTGCTGCTCTAGCTGTTTCATAATAATCTAGTCCTAAAAACTTAGAAACTTTGTATGAGTAATAAGACACTTTTAAAGAATGATCAAAACGATTGCACCCATGGTGCCCCATTTCTTTTAATCTCTTAAATTGTTTATTTTCTAATATATCTTCAACGATATCGAGAAACTCGTAGTCCTTTATAATCATCAGATAAGTCACCTCAACACAGTATATTATAACATAAAATTTATTGTAATTACAAAAATGTATTTTTTGAATTATTCAAATATTAAATTTTGACCTTTTGGTTGAATATGGATAAAGGTGTTTCCATCATTGACATCAATTTCTGTTCCATCTAAATATTGATATACTGTTTGTGCACTCCTACTATCTTTTTTGGCAATAATTGGAACAGCATAACCATTTGTAATATAATATCCCTCAAATTCACCAATATTATTGATATCTTGTCGCCCTTCGCTATCAATCGTATAATTTGAAACAGGAATAACAATTATATTTTTAAAAGTATATTGTTTTCCTGTAATATAATCTTTGTGCACCACATCATTAATTGAGTGTTTATATACTTTTTCTTTTTCATCGTATTCATATTGATTAATTAAAATATTAGAATACTTAATAGTAACTGTATTTGCTTTTTGTGCGCCTTCCATATTACTTAAATCAACTTCATCAATACTATAATTTAATAAAAAGTCTTCATTACGTTCTAGCCTAATGTTTCCAATACCATTTTTAATTTTTTCAATACTAGTAAATAATGTGTGTTCATAACTTGTGTTTAAACTTGTATCACGCCATGCTGTGTTTGGAAAATCAACTGCAATACGATTGATACCAAGTTTAGAAAAATCATCTAAAGCTTGCTGTGATTGACCATGATGAATATAAATTGCATCATTTTCTAAAGCATAGTCTAAAAAATAATGACGAGCACTTCTTACAGATCCAATACGCTCAGTATTAGTATCATGGAAAAGTGCAAGATATCTAGTAATTCCACCTTCAACTATTATTTCATAGATGATATAAGCATCTTGCAAACCACTGTGATAGGGCCTTGCATTTTTATGATTATTAATCATAACCGCAAATGGTCTTGAAGTTGATTCAAGATCAACTATTTTTATTTTTTCATCTTCTTTAGGTATTAAATCTTCTAGTGGTTGCTTTATATTATTAAGCACCTCATTAGATTTACACCCACTTAAAAAAATCAATATTGCAAAAATCGCTAAAACTAACTTCAACTTCTTTTTCATCTTTTCACTTCTTTCTATTCACACATTATATCATAAAAATAAGTTGCTAATCAATTTCATTTTACTTTAATTTTACTTTTTTCTTTTGATTCTTTTTTCTTTTGTTTTTCTTTATTTTGAGCATTGATTGCATTATCAAGAATCGTAAGAAGCGTTCTTTTTTCACGCTCGTTTATTTGAGCAAAATAGAAATATTCATCCATCAATACTTTTACTTCTTTTAATTGGTGAATATTTAACTCATTTAAAATATTTACCAAATACCATAATGATAAAGTTACCCTTTCAACAATTTGAGGCGTTATATAATCTAAATTATTAGGATCCGTATATTCCTCAATATGTTTTCTAATATTACTAGTAAGACTAAAACCATATATATCACGGTAATTTTTTTTGGATATACCAAGTACCTCCATTTGTTCTTTAAAAGTTGGAATTTTTAAAGCTTGAACATCAAAGTAATTATCAATCAATTTCTTTTCAATCTCTCTATCAACAAAAGAAAGATTGTATTTATGATCCAAATATAATTCACGCATACTTTTGTTTTCATGAACAAAATTAAGGTTAATATTTTTTTCTAAACTTTCATTCATTCTTTTTAAATTATTTTGTTCAAAAATTTTATTTGTAAATAAATAATAACCACTAAAAATACCCTCAATAAAAAATTGATCATTCGTTATATAATTACTGTTACTCCCAAAATCACTATTATATTCGTCTTCTATTTCCAAAAAGAAATTACACAATGTTGTTTTGAAAGTAAGAGTAGTTCTGCATACAGCTTTTATTTTTTGCGTCAAATAAACATAGTCGTAATAGAAATCTAGTCCAAATAATTGATATACATCCCTTAAATAGCCAATAATTGTTGCAATATCATCATAATTTGCCTTTTGTACAATATTTTTTAAATATATTTCTTCAAAGTTACGAAATTTGTTTAAAGATTGTACATATGCTTTAAATTTTGGAGTATGCTGTTTGTTTTCTTTTTCCAAATAGTATAAAGTATTATATATTTTTTGAATGTATATTCCAATACTCACAAGTTCATTAAGTTTTTTTTTGAGTGATTTATCAATTTCGTTCATTTTTTACCTCCAAAATAATAGAATCAATTTTTTAAAGCTTTAAACATTTTTTTCCATAAATCTTTTGAAGAATAGTTTAAAATTCCTACTTTATATATTTTTAAACCATATTTTATTAACAACCAATTAAAGACAATACAAATAATAATTGAAGCAATAATTTCTATTAATCCAATTTGCCCCAGCACTAGCAGTGATGGTGATAAAATTGCTGAGATTAATGGGAAAAATGAAACAATTTTAATAAAGACTGATCCTTCCATATAAGAAGCAAACATAGATAAATAATAACCAAATAGTAAAATAATCATTAACGGCGTTTGAAGTTGTTGGAAATCTTCGGTATTAGTAGTCATAGAAGCAAGTATCCCAGCAAGCAGTGAATATGAAATAAATGTTAAAATCATTAGAATAATAGTTAAAGGAATAATATAAATTAACTGTTCTCCTAATCCTGTATCTAAAATAGTATTTAAGTATGATGTTACTTCTTTTCCAAAACCATCAAGAATACTTTTTTCACCAATTAACTTACGAATTAAAAGACCAATGCCACCAAATAATAATAGTAAACCGCCCTGGATTAAAACAAACATATTTCCGGCAATTATTTTTGATGCAAAATGAGTTTGAGGCGAAACATTAGAAATAATTATTTCCATACCTCTTGTAGACTTTTCATCGTTAACTTCTGCACCAATCATTTGAACAAGGGAAATAACTAACATAAAAAATGGGAAAATTAACACTGGAAAAACAGTTGACACAATCGTTTCAATACCCTCTTCTTCACTTAATTTATCCTCATCTAAATAAACGCGATCGATTTCAATAGGTGAATATAATTTTGCAACTTCATCAACAGGTAAATCAGTTTCATTTATAGCAAGTGCTATTTTGGTATTATTGATTGCGCTTGATATTAGTTGATATTCAAAAGTTCCAATATAACCTTCACTTACAAGCGTGGCCGCAATAGCATTTTCTTCATCATCATCAAAAACAATTACCCATCTGCTTGTATCCTCTTCAATTAATTTTTTTGCTTCTTCTAAATTCTTATCATATAATTTTAAATCATATGTTTCTTCTTCTTTGTCTGGATAAAAAGTCTGTTCAGCAATTCTTAGTTGTTGTTCAAAAAGATCATAAGATTTTTGAGTATTATCAATAACATAAATTTCCTGTTTTTTATCAAAATCTCCTCCAAAAAAAGTAATAATTGTATCTATATTAATAACTCCAACTATTATAACTGCAAGAATAATATTAGAAATCATAAACCATTTTGTTTTGATTTTTCTTCCTAAACTCATATTAATTAAAAAATTTAATTTACTTGTCATATGCTTCACCTACTTTCGCCACAAAAATTTCATTTAATGATGGCTCTTCAACTACAAATTTAGTTAAGTTTTTCGCTTTTTTAACTACCTCAAAAACATTATCAACAACATCACTGCTTTCAATTTTAACTTCTAATTCATCAGACTTTTCTATTACATCTATTACACCAGGTATTTTTTTAATTTTTTCTTTATCGATATCCGCTTTTAAGAAAATATTTTTTTTGCGGTACTTTTCCTTAATATCAGAAATATAACCTTCTAATACAGGACGACCACGAAGTAAAACAACTATTTTTTTACAAAAAAGTTCAACATGTTCCATACGATGAGTGGAAAAAATAATCATACTACCCTTTTGTGCCATTTGAATGATTTCTTTTTTAAAAAGCTCAATATTAATAGGATCAAGCCCTGTAAAAGGTTCATCTAAAATCAGCAATTCAGGCTCATTTAATATAGCCGTAATAAACTGAATCTTTTGTTGATTACCTTTTGATAATTCCTTGATTTTACGATCTTTATATTCAGTTATTTGAAAACGCTCCAACAATTCATCTAGACGCTTCAAAATTTTTTCTTTTGTCATTCCTTTTAAAGCTCCATAAAACAAACATTGTTCTTTAACAGTTAATTTTGTTAGAAGACTTCTTTCTTCTGTTAAAAATCCTATTTTATCGGTTACTGAATAATCAATTTTTTTACCATTTAAAGTTACCTCTCCTTGATCAGCGTCCAAAAGCCCCATAATTATTCTAAATGTTGTTGTCTTTCCAGCCCCATTAACACCAAGAAGACCAAATATCTCGCCGGGTTTAACCGTAAAAGATAAATTATCAACAGCTAAAACCTCTCCATATGATTTACTTATATTAGCTACTTTTAACATACGCTCCTCCTATAAAATTTTAATATTTAGCAATAATATTATAACATGAAATACCAACTTTAGTAAAAAAACTTTTTATATTTTCATATATTAAAAATATAATTTAAGATTATTCAGAAAGATTAACTATTTTTTATTGACAACCCAGTCTTTTTAAGGTAGAATGATAAATGTATGGAGTAGTACTCAAGAGGCTGAAGAGGCGCCCCTGCTAAGGGCGTAGGCCGGGAAACTGGCGCGAGGGTTCAAATCCCTCCTACTCCGCCATTAATATGAAAAGTAACCCTTATTCAAGGTTTTTTTTATTGTAAAAAGAAGACAATCGTTTTTAGATTTTATTCTCTAGTTGTTTGATAATCTTTTTTATGAACATAAAATAGTTTTTATTTCTAAAATTTCTTGCCTATATAAAAAAGCACCTAAATAAAATTGGTGCTTTTTATTTTATTTCAATTTGTTTTTTCGTCATAACTTCATCTTTTTTAGGTATAACAATTTTCAAAAGACCATCTTTAAACTCAGCGTCCACATCATCAGTATCAACATCACCCACATAGAATGAACGAGTATATCTTCCACTTCTTCTTTCACGACGAATATAATTTTTTCCTTCATCTTTTACTTCTTCTTTTTTATCAGCAGTAATTGTTAAATAACCATCATTAAGCTCAACAGAAATATCATCTTTGTTGAATCCTGGAATATCAACTTCGATATGATAATCGCCATCTTTCTCATAAATATCACATCTCATACTTCCAAATCTAGGTGATGGAAAAAAATCATCAAAGAAATCATCTAAAAAGAAATTTTTAGTAATTAAACTCATAGCATCTCTCCTCCTTTTTATTCTTTTTCCTAATACGATTTAATTATACCACTATCTTTAGCACTTGTCAATAGGGAGTGCTAAAAATTGTACATTAATATTATAAGCAAAATTATTAAAAATGATACAAATTGAATAAGAAAATTAATTCATAATTTTTTTGAATATAAAAAATGAAGATTTATATTTAAATCTTCATTTCTTTATAGAATTAAACCACAATTACAAATGGTTTTATTTTTAACTTTGGTGACCCGTATGGGATTCGAACCCATGAATGCTGCCGTGAAAGGGCAGTGTGTTAAGCCACTTCACCAACGGGCCAAAAAAAATGGCGCCTAATGTAGGACTCGAACCTACGACCTATCGGTTAACAGCCGAGTGCTCTACCAACTGAGCTAATTAGGCGTTTCTTCTTCCATGCTTTTACATTATATAACATTTTTTTTGTTTTTGCAATACTTTTTTTATTTTTTTTTACTATTTTAAATATAACACACATGAGTAAAACCTATTATTTATTTTACACAATAAACATAGATTTTACTCATGTTTTTCTCATTGCTATATTAAATTTTTCTATTTATATATGTATCGTCATAAAATGTTATTCAACAGTATATCATTAAATATTATGACCATTATTTATAAAAAATGAATAATTTCTTATATTGTCAAACTTTTATATTTTTAGCAGCACACTATCTTTTTTCAATTTGTTCTTTAATCATTTTCATAGTCATGGCCGGATTTGCTTGTCCTCTACTTTTTTTCATAACTTGACCTACCAAAAAATCAATAACATTAGTTTTTCCATTTTTATATTGTAAAACAACATTAGGATTTTCATCTAAAACTTCTAAAACAAATTTTTCGATAACATTATCATCAACAATTTGTTTCATACCAGATTCCTTAACAATAACAGCAGGTTCTTTTTCTTCAGTTAACGCTTTATATAAAACTTCTTTTCCTTGCTTACTAGATATAACCTTATCATTAACCATTTTAATTAAATTAGTTAACATTTTTGGTGTCACAAATATATCAGTAATTGATAATTCATATTTGTTTAAATGTCCTAAAATAACACTAGTTATCCAATTAGAAGATAATTTTGGATCAGCACCTTCTTTTATCGTTTCTTCAAAATATTCGGCAATTGCTTTTTCTTTCACTAAAATTGTAGCATCATATCTCGACAATCCATAATCTGTCATATATTTGTTGATTCTTTCATATTGCAAAGGTGGTATTTCTTTTCTTATTTCTTCTAAATATTCATTAGATAACTTTACAGGTACTAAATTCGGCTCAACATAATACTTATAATCTATAGCATCAACTTTATTACGCATAGAATATGTTTTCATATCTTCATCGTCATACCTGCGTGTTTCTTGAACCACTGTTCCACCACTTTGCAAAATTTCAGTTTGTCTTTTTATCTCATATTTGATAGCTTCTTTAACATTTCCAAATGAATTAATATTTTTTATTTCTACTTTTGTTCCCATTTTAGTAGAATTTTCTTCCATTAATGAAATATTAACATCACATCTCATTTGTCCTTTATCACTTTTAGCCTCAGATACTTCACAATACAAAAATACACTTCTTAAAGCTTCTAAAAACGCTAGCGCTTCTTCTGCTGAGTTCATACATGGTTCTGTAACAATTTCAATAAGCGGTATGCCAGAACGGTTATAATCGATTAATGAATAACTTCCATAATGATCAAGACTGGCTGTATCTTCTTCTAAATGTAATTGACGAATTCCAACTTTTTTATCTGTTCCATCTACATTTATCATTAAATAACCATTTTTCCCCATCGGTTTAGTAACTTGTGTAATTTGAAATCCTTTTGGAAGATCTGGATAAAAATAATTTTTACGGTCAAAAAGAATTTCATCTGGAGTTTTACAATTAAGAGCCATGGCTGATTTTAAAGCCTTTTTAACAGCTTCTTCATTTGTAACAGGTAAAACCCCTGGTAGTCCTAAATCAACAGCAGAAACATGACTGTTAGGATCTGATGAATAAGTATTTTTTGAAGATGAAAACACTTTAGAATTTGTTTGTAGTTCACAATGAACTTCTAGTCCTATTACCACTTTATACATTTTACTTTACCCCTTTTGCAATTTGATTTTTATAATTTAATTTTTCTTCAATTTTATAAGCCATATTTAATACAACATCATCTTCAAAAACTCTTCCTGTTATATTGATGCTAATGGGTAAACCATTAACAAATCCACTAGGAATTGAAATACTAGGGAACCCCCCAAAGTTACCTATTACTAAATGGTTTTCTAATATTAAATAACGATCTGATAAACGATCTGTTTTATCTCCAAATTTTGGTGCAACTCCACCACTAGTTGGCATTATTAATCCATCATATTTTTCAAATAATTTATTCATTTTATCAACAATCATTCGTCTCACACGTCCCGCATTTAAAAATAACTTTTCTTGATTTTCTTTTTGTAAAATTAAACTTCCTAAAACAAATCTTCTTTTAACTAATTCTGAAAAGCCATTTGTTCTGGCATTAAACATAATTTCTTCAATGCTTTTTCCGTCACCTCTTGAACCAAATGGAATTCCTGTAAGATTAGCATTATTACTAGTTGCCTCTGCACAAGATATTGCTATATATGAAGGATATAACGCATTTAATAATTTTCGATCAATTGATACCCCTTCAACTTCAAATCCTATTTGTTTACATAATTCTATCGTTTCATAGAATTTTTTTAGAGTTTCCTTCAATTCTGGATCATCATTATCTTTATAATTTTCTAAATCTACTGCTTCTTTAATATAAAATAATTTTCTTCCTTTTATTTCATTATCAATAGTATCAACATATTTTTTACCATCATCAGGTAAACTAGTCATATCTAACTCATCTTGTCCTTTTAAAATGTCAGTTATATAAGCAGCATCTTTAACATTTCTAGTAAAGTATCCTACATGATCCAAAGATGAAGCAAAAGCAAAAAGTCCATATCTTGAAATTCTTCCATATGTTGGTTTAAAACCAACTACACCACCAAATGCAGCCGGTTTACGAACAGAATCTCCCGTATCACTACCTATAGCAAATGGTACAATTCCTAGCGCCACAGCTGCTGCACTTCCTGCTGAAGAACCACCTATCATCCTTGTTTTATCCCAAGGATTTCTTACAATTCCCGTATGTGCCGTTGTACCAGTTCCTCCCATTGCAAGTTCATCTAAAACAGTTTTTCCAACTAAAACTGCACCAGCTTGTTTTAATTTTTTATATACTGTAGCATCATATACAGGAACGTAGTCTTTTAAAATATTAGAAGATGCTGTTGTAAGAATCCCTTTAGTCGAAAAGTTATCTTTTAACCCATAAGGAATCCCAGATAAAATTGTCTTATTTGAAGTATCTTCTTCCTTTTCGTCTAATATAGTTACAAAACAATTATATTCTTCTTGATATTTATGCGCCAAGGCATTGGCTTCTTTAAATAATTTTTCACTAGTAATTTCGTTATTATCTAAAGCTTTTCTAATTTCATCTATACTTTTATCCATATAGTCCATATCATTCCACCACCTTTGGCACCATAACTTGTTCATTTTTAACTTGTTTTGCATTATATAAAACTTCTTCTTTTGTAAGTTCATCTTTAACTACATCGTCTCGTAATTTGGCATGATAAATAACATAAGGAAATGTCATAGGTTCAACTTCACTTATCCCTTCGATCTGTCCAATTAAATCCATTTGTTTTAATATAATTTCAAACTCACTTTGCAAAGTCTCATATTCTGAATCTTCCATATCAAACATTAATTTACTAGCATAATCTTTTAATTTTTCTTTACTAATCATATTAATCCTCCTTATTTCTTAAAAACATTATATCATAAAGGAACTAATTAATGTTGTACCTACGACATCATTCTTTTTATAAAAATGATTTTCACAAACTCTAACAAAACATAGCTTTATTTATCAACTCGCTCCCAAATTATATCATTATAACGAGCAACTTTTAAAATATCTTTCGCAAAAAATTTTATTGATGTTTGATACAAAGTCTAATTCATCTCATAAAAAATTATAAAACATTTTTTCTAATATATCAATATTATCAATCATATATATTATTCAAAAAAGTTATACTTATAAAAAAAATATATTTAAAATAAAAAATAAGAGCCTTAACTCTTATTAATAATCATCAGTGGTGGGCCTAATAGGACTTGAACCTATGACCCCACGCTTATCAAGCGTGTGCTCTAACCAACTGAGCTACAGGCCCAAAATCAACATTGCTATTAAAGTATACAACATTTTTTTTAATTTGACAATACTTTTTTCTTAATATTTTTATATAAATAAAAATTTTTATTATTTTAATATAAAAAATCCTCAATGTAATATAACATTTTCTAATTACATATATAAATAAATATATAAATCACATAAAAATTATATTACAAATTTATACATTTTATACCTTTGTTTTTTGTTAAAATTTTTCTTTTCCAATATCATTTTGTTTATCCTCTATCGATATTATTTTAATGTATTTTTCAAAATTTTATATTCTTGCAAAGCAATTTTTAAATTCAAAAACCGCTATTTTGCGGTTTTTTTATTATTTTGAGGTCCAACTCCCCTGTTATTTTTCAGGGTACTATGGCGATAACAACATAATTTTACCTCAAAAAGGAGTCCAACTCCCCTGTTATTTTTCAGGGTACTGTGACTTAAATTTCATTTCTTGAATATTTTATCATAAAAAAATATTATTTTCAAATTACAATGTATTGAATCTAGAAAAATCAATCATATGTTACACTTTTTTTTTAAAAATTTATCCTCGGCTAATTCAATTGATAATTTTTTACTATTTCATTTGGTGTTTTAAAATTTAATACTTTTTTTGCTATATTATTATATCTACTATTATATCTTTTTAATTTTCTATGCATTTCTTCTT
>JAAYMD010000045.1 GCA_012521575.1 Mollicutes bacterium | reverse complement strand
TTTGTGCCGGTTTGTCGGGCTTTTGCCCGACTGTTTCGGAGGCCGGTACACAAGGAGGCGGGAATAAAATAAAGAAAAATGAAAGATGAGGCTCGGTGCACAAATGGCACCGTCCATCCTGCGGGAGGGAGATGGGCGGTGCGCGCAAAAATTTTATAGAAGACTCAAAATAAAAAACATAAAAAATTTTTATATTATTATCTTGAATATTAAGTATATTTCGTATTTAATTATTATGAGACATAAAATCAATCTTTTCTTTTTTAACAATTAAATTATATGAAATTTTGATTGATTATGTCTCTTTTAAATGTATAAAAAGACGGTTTAGGATGTTGAACCATATTTTTTTATTTTGAATTTTCCAATAAAAAAAACCCTTGCGCTAGCAAGGGTTTAATTTTCATTGGAGCAAGCGACGGGAATCGAACCCGCGTCTTCGCCTTGGCAAGGCGATGTTCTACCATTGAACCACGCCTGCATACAAATAAATTATATCTTATTTTTTTATTATTGTAAATAGGTTTTGAAAAAAATAAGTAGTAGATATTGACATTAATTGAATAATGAGTTAATATAATCGGCAAATTTTAGGAAGTGATGTTTTATGGATATTGATATCGGTAAATTAGAACAAGAAATTAAATTTTTAGAAGGAAAGTTGGAAGAGGTAAATTCAATATCGAAAAAACTCGAAATTGCGCACGATGTAGGATCTTTATATAAAATTTATGGATATTTGATGTATGAAGAAAATAATATCAGTGTACCAGACTATTTAATTGCTTTAAAGGAAAGAATAAATGAAGATTTATTTGAAGAATTTATTAGGCAAATAAATGATATGTGGAATTATCATCAAACTACTTCTAAAAATATTTTGCAAGCATATAATGAAGCCGGTTTTCAATGGTTTGATAAGAAACAAGAAGTATGTTTTAAGAAAAATGAAGTTTTGGATATATTATATGATTTCTTTAATTGGTGTAGTTCAAAATATTATAAATTTGTAAAAAAAATGATAGATAATAATCAAGTTGCTATTACTCCACTTTTTGATGATTATAGAGGAATATGTGATGACATAAGACATTTAAAAAAATCATATGTTTTATGCGATATTGAAAACTTTAATATATATACTATGTCAATATTAGTTCATGAATTAGGACATGCGCTTGAATACGAATTTCTTCGAAATCAAAAATTCAAACAAATTTTAAACAGAAACTATTCTAATTATATTGAAGTTTCAGCAATGTTTTTTCAAAAGCTATTTTTAGAATATTTATTAAAAAATAAAGTTAATAATCGTGATACTTTATCTGCGCTTAATAATCTATATGCAGAAATGTTTTTCGATTTTTTAGATATTCGTTTTAATACGCACCCTAATATGATTAGCCAAGAAGAAAATGATTTTTTTGTAAAAGAGAAAATCAAGATGGTATATAAAGATATTGTTAGGGAATTAAAATCAATTAAAGATATTCATAAATTATTAAGTGATATTAATTTTGCATTTGACCAAGCAATTATTGGAGGATACGGAAGATTAGTAGCCCTACATTTTGTTGAACAATATAAATATAATCCGAAAGTAGTTTTAAATAATTTAAGAAATTTTATTAGTAGTATAGGGATAAAAAATGAATATGATATATTAAATACTTGTGGTTTGAGTGCTGACGAGATAAGTAATGGGAAAGTGCTTAAAAAGGAATTAAAAACACATATGGATCATATTAATGTAGAATTGGAAAAATAATTGTAAAATAAAAAAGCTCGTTTAGAGCTTTTTTAAACTAAATCTTTTTTGTTATAACGATAGTATATTCCAAATGCAGCTATGATACTTATTAATATAGAAATAATGATAGAAATAGGACTTAAATTATTATTAAGAATAATTTCTCTACTATCTGATAAAGAAAATATAGAAAAATATTTTATAAATTTAGTTTGTTCACTTATGTTGGCTATCATTAATATAAAATAATTAATAAGTACTAATCCTATACCTATGCCATTTGTTTTTGATGTTTTTTTGAAAAATGTAGAAATAAATAAAGTAATAAAGAAAAATGGTAAAGCAGATAAAATAGGAGCGATAGTAAGTATCAAAAATAATTTTGTATCAGTATTATCATAAAAGGAAAGGGCTGTAACGTTAAAGATGGTTATGATAAAAAACATTATTCCAATATTGATTAAACCGGCTAATATTTTAGCAGTTACAATATTATTTCTAGTAATTGGTTTTGAATGTAAAAACTCAATAGTTTTATCACTTTCTTCTTTAAGCAAAATATGTGATCCTAAAATTGCAGAATATAAGCAAGTAAAAAGAGCAATAAAGATATAACCTTCTGTTTTAAACCAACCAAATACAGTATCAATGCCAACTATATCCATATTAAACATTTTAAGCAGTTCCTCTGGCATTACTTTTAACATTTCATTTAATGCTTCTAAGTTTTTACTATTCATCATGTTATTATAAATTATATAAGCAAATAATAATAACATTAAACTGATAGATGTCCAAATAATAAGACTATTTTTATTTATTTTCAATTCTCTTTTTAACATTTCTACCTCCTGTAATAGTGCATAAATACTTCTTCAATTGAAGGATTTTCAATTAATATTTTGTCAACATGATAATTACTTAATAATTTGATTAGGTTATTAATATCTTTTTGATAAATAAATTTTATTTTATTTTTTTGCTCACTAATTAATTTCTGATTTAGTTCTTTTTTTATTTTTTGAATATCTTTTGAAGTGATGGTGATGATTGAAAAATCAGCCTTTGATAATTCATCAATGGTATTAACTTCTATTAAATTACCATCTTTAATAATTCCGACTCGATCACATATTCTTTTTACTTCATTTAAATTATGCGATGAAAAGAAAATAGTGGTACCTTTCTTTTTTTCTTCCAATAATAATTTATAAAAGGTTTCTTGGATTAACGGATCAAGCCCACTTGTTGCTTCGTCCAAAATGAGTAATTTTGGCTCATGCATCATGGCTAAAACGATACCAACTTTTTTAAGGTTACCCAGCGATAATTCTTCAATTTTCTTAGTAGTATCAATGTTTAGTTTTTCAACTAAGTAAGCTACATTTTTTGAGTAATCTTTATCATAAAAGCTATTTGAATATTCAAACATTTCTTTTACTGTCAAATCATCATAAAGATTAATTTCATCGGGTAAGTAACCAATTAATTTTTTTAATTCAATGTTAATTTTTTCATTTGGGATGTTATTGATATAAATTTCTCCTGATGTTTTATTAATTTGATTCATAATGCATTTGATAGTGGTGCTTTTTCCGGCTCCATTTGGACCAATAAATCCAAATATTTCTCCTTTTTTCACATGTAATGATAAATTTTCTACACCTTTTATATTACCATAATATTTAGTAAGTTCTTTAATTTTTAACATATTTCTCCTTTCTGTTTTTCTTATAATTTTATTATATCATATTGTGTAGAAAAAAATTAAAATAATACAATAGTAATATCTTATCTAATATATGATAATAATTTTTATTATATTATTTTTTGAAATAATAAAAAAACTCGTCAAAGACGAGATGAATTTTTAATTGGAGGGCCTAGCCGGATTCGAACCGGCGCTCAGGGAGTTGCAGTCCCTTGCCTTACCACTTGGCTATAGACCCAACTAA
>JAAYMD010000044.1 GCA_012521575.1 Mollicutes bacterium | reverse complement strand
TTTTGTACAAAAGAAAGTGAAAAGAAAGCAATACATAATAAAATCAAACCTAAAATAATTGATCCTATTTCTACATTAATCCAAGCATCATAACTTAGTACCGCACTTATGATAAAAAAAATAAAAAATCCAATTGCCCCTAAGATATTGTAAAGAGGTTTAGGTTCATAAATATTTTTAATTTTTTCAGCAAATATATTAGCAATATTAGAGGCAAATCCCATTTCTAAAATGAAAATAAGATAAAAAAGATATTTCATTTTTACCTCCTAATATAAAAATTATATCATTTGCTCCTATTTATGTAAAGATAAAAAAAGAAACTGCCCCCCCTGAGGGCAGTTTCCCATAAAAGAATAAAAAGGGGTCGGCTAGTGTGATACTAGCACCAATTCGCCTGATTTGTCGAATTGGTACTGAATATACTAACCGAAAAGTCATTATTTGTCAAGCCTTTTTTACCAAAATATGTTATAATTTTGCTAGATGGTGATATTATGATGAAATTAGAAGAAATTAAAGGTGTTGGATCTAAAACGCTTAGTTTATTAAAAAAACTAGATATTAATACAACAAATGATTTGATAAGTTTTTATCCGTTTCGCTATGAAATTATTAAAAGAAGTGATATTTATACATTAAAACAAGACGATCATATTGTTATTGATGGTATTGTTGAAAGTGTTCCAAATGTAGTATTTTTTAAAAGAAAGATGAATCGTATGATTTTTCGATTAAATACAGGTGATATGTTATTGAATGTTGTAATTTTTAATCGTGCTTTTTTAAAACCTAAATTAAAAATTAATACAGAAATTATGGTTATTGGTAAATATGATAAAATTCGCGGAAGTATTATTGCAAGTGATATAAGATTTGGTAGGATTGGCAAAAAAGAAATAATCGAACCCGTATATCATTCAACATATGGTTTAAGTGGATCAAAAATAAAAAAGATTATAGATAAAGTTATTGATGATATTGAAGTGATTAACTATTTGCCGGATAAATTAGTGAAAAAATATCAATTTTTAGATAAATTAGATGCCGTCTATGAAGTTCATAGACCAACTACTATTACCAAATTAAAAGAAGCAAGACGTTTATTAAAATATGAAGAATTATTTTTGTTTATGTTACAAATGAATTATTTAAAGTTAAAAAAAGATAAACAAATTGGGATAAAAAAAGAAGTTGATTATACTTTAGTTGAAAAATTTATTAACGATTTGCCCTTTAAACTAACTTCTGATCAATTAAAAGCTGTTAAAGAAATTTATGATGATTTAACAAGTAGTCGTAAAATGAACAGATTACTCCAAGGAGATGTTGGAAGTGGAAAAACGGTTGTTGCGGTAATTGCTATGTATATTAATTATTTAGCTGGATATATGAGTGCAATGATGGTTCCAACAGAGGTTTTAGCTAATCAACATTATGAAACTATAAGTAAAATGTTTGAAAAATACGGTATTAGAGTTGTTTTATTAACAGGAAAACTTAAGAAAAAAGAAAAAGATAAAATTGTTGAAAAAATGGCTAAAGGGGAAGTTAATATTGTCATTGGAACTCATGCTTTAATTACCGATAATGTAACATATCATAAACTAGGATTAGTTATTACCGACGAGCAGCACCGTTTCGGTGTTAATCAAAGAAATGCTTTCCAAAGTAAAGGGGAAAAACCAGATATTTTATATATGAGTGCAACTCCAATCCCAAGAACTTATGCATTAGTACTATATGGTGATATGGATATTAGTAGTATTAAAACTAAACCTACTGGAAGAAAAGAAGTAAAAACTATTTTAAAACATGACAAACAAATAATGGACGTTTTAAAAATGATGTATGATGAATTAAAAAAAGGTCACCAAATCTATGTTATCACACCTTTAATTGAAGAAAGTGATAGTCTTGATATGGAGTGGATTGAAAATATTGAAACTAATCTTAACAAAGCTTTTGGTAGTCGTTATAATATTGCAAGTCTTCATGGGAAAATGAGTAGTGAAGAAAAGGAAGAAATTATGGAAAAATTTAAAAACAATGATATTCAAATATTAATAAGCACAACTGTTATTGAAGTAGGAGTAGATGTTCCCAATGCCACCATGATGGTTATTTATGATAGTTATCGTTTTGGTTTATCTACTCTTCATCAATTAAGAGGACGAGTTGGACGAAGCAATCTTGATTCATATTGTATTTTAATAAGCAGTAAAGAAACCAAAAGATTATCTATTTTAACGAAAACCAATGATGGTTTTATTATTAGTGAAGAAGATTTTAAACTACGAGGAAGTGGTGATATATTTGGAGTGCGTCAAAGTGGCGATATGAACTTTAAAGTTGCCAACATTAAAGAAGATTATGAACTGTTGTTACAAGCAAAAGATGATAGTTTAGAATTTTTACAAGAACATGATAATATTGAAACAATTGATAATATTTATTTAAAAGAACTGCTTTATCGTGTCATGGATTTAAATTAAATTATTCAATTTTTAGGGAAATAATCATATATTGTTATAGGTGGTTATAATGGATAAGTTAGATGCTTTTAAGGAATTTGTTCGCAACAATCCAAGTTTAGTAAAATATGTTAAATCTAATGAAATGACATGGCAAAAATTTTATGAATTATATGATTTATATGGAACTGATGAAAATATATGGAAGCCATATCTTGGTGATAATACGAGTGAAGTAAAAACTGCTGGTGCTGCAACAGCAGGAGCGCTTGGTGTAAATGAAATTGTTAATTGGTTTAAAGCAGTAGATTTAAATACTATTCAAACAGGTATTAATAATGCTCAGCGGGTTTTAGGGGTTTTGCAAGATTTAGTTAGTAAAGAAAACGAAGAAACAAATAAAGAAAGTTATCGCCCACGTCCCTTATATAAACATTTTGAAGATTAATGATTTTAGACATTCAATTTAAAATTAAAAACAATCCTTATTATCAAAGATATATAAGGGAAAACTCACATTGGTATAAAATATTAAATAGAAATCCAGAAGCTTTTCGGAGGTTTGAAGAAGAAGTAAAGGAAAAATATAAATTAAGACCAATTGATAAATTAAGTCGCGCAGTAGAAACTTTAGAATTAATATCATCAATCTTTTTAACACTAAAATAAAATAGGAGTGGTAATATGCGAGTTATAAGTGGTAAATATAAAGGATTAAAGTTACAAGGTTTTAATAATAAAGGCACACGTCCAACTATGGATAGGGTAAAAGAATCTCTTTTTTCTATCATTCAAAACAAACTTAAGGGAAGTATAGTTTTAGATTTATTTGCTGGCAGTGGTTCTTTAGGAATTGAAGCCTTAAGCAACGGCAGTGCCATTTGTTATTTTGTTGAGTTAAATAAAAAAATGTTTTCTATTTTAAAAAATAATTTACTTAATTTAAAAATAGAAGAAGAATATCATTTATTAAATAAAGATTACTTAGTTGCACTCAAACACTTTCACAAAAAAAATATCAAATTTGATTTAATTTTTTTGGATCCGCCATATGACAAACATTTAATTAATAAGACATTAGAAAAAATAGTTGAATACGATTTGCTTTTAGAAGAAGGATTAGTTATTTGTGAATATGCTAAAGAAGTAATTAATGATGATAAAATTGAAATAGTTAAGAATAAAAAATATGGTTCTAAAAAAATATCTATTCTAAGAAAAAGAAATTAGGGTTCTTTTTTTTTAACTTTTTAGAAGGATACCACAAACATTATTGGTACGTTATTAGTGAGGAGGTAAAATATGTTTGTTGGGTATCCTTTTGTTAAGCAACAAGGTATTAAAGATTGTGGTGTCTCATCCCTACTTATGGTAATTAAATATTATAAAGGCAATGTTTCTTTTGACCAACTGCGCGATATGACTAAAACTAACAAAAATGGGACAACGGCATATCACTTAATTGAAGCTGCAAAGGAAATAGGTTTCGATGCTAAAGGAGTTAAATGTAATTTAGAAGATTTAAACAAAGATAATGTTGTCCTACCAGCAATTGCACACATTACTATCAATGATAGCTTACATCATTTTGTTGTAATTTATAAAATTAATTTTAAAAAGAAAACGCTTATTATTGCTGATCCTGCTGACAAAATAAAAAAAATGACTTTTACGGAATTTGCAAAAATTTGGAATAATATTCTTATCATTTTATATCCGATTACTAAACTACCTTTATATAAAAATGATTTTTCGCTTACAACATTTATATTTAATATTATAAAAAATTATAAACATGAATTTATTAATATCTTTATTTTATCGATTTTTTTAACTATTTTTTCAATTGTTTCTTCATTCTTTTTTAAATATATGATAGATGGTATAAGTTATTCCAAAGACTATTTACTCTTTATATTTCTTTTGTTTTTACTAATTAATTTATTAAAAATTATTACCGATTTTTTTCGCAATAAAATTTTGATTTTATTAAATCAAAAAGTTGATGTTGTCTTAACAATAGATACCTTTAAACAAATTATTTTGCTTCCTTATCATTACTATTGTAATCGAACAACAGGAGAAATAGTATCTCGTATTAATGATTTAAGTAAGGTGCGAGAAATGATAACCAAAGTCGCACACACTCTTTTTATTGATTTGCCTCTTACTACATTCGCCATTATTATTCTATTTCTTATTAATTTTAAATTAACCTTTATTTCTCTTATTCTTTTGGGCCTTTATATTATTAATATTATTGTTTTTAAACCACTTCTTAATAAATACATTCAAAATATTCAAGCTCAAAGAGCCGCTGTTACTTCATATATGGTTGAAAGTATTAGTGGTTTTGAGACAGTAAAAGGAATAAAAATTGAAGAAAAAATTATCGATAAATTTGAAAAAAAATATGTAAACTTTTTAAAAAAGGTAAGAACTTTAGATGAAATATACAATTATCAATATATTTATAAGGAATTTGTTAACAATTTTGGTTTTATAGTAATTATTTATATAGGCACTATTTTGGTTGTTAATAATGAACTTACTGTTGGTGAGTTACTAACATTTAATGCCCTACTTAACTATTTTCTAGGACCAATTAGAAGTGTTATTGATATGGATAGTAATTTTAAAGAAGCAAGAAGTGCTTTAAAAAGAATTTTAGACGTGTTTTATGACGAAATAGAAAGCGGTCTTATTAAAAAGGAAGTAAAAGGGGATATTGTTATTAAAAATTTAAATTATAGTTATAATGATCGCGATTATATTTTAAAAAATATTAATTTAAAAATTAAAGAAAAAGAAAAAGTTTTAATTGTTGGAGAAAGTGGAAGTGGAAAAAGTACTTTATTAAAAATACTTATGAAATATTATCAAGTTAGCCGAGATCAGATTATAATTGGCGGAATTGATATTAATGATTATTCTAAAAAAAGTTTTAATGAAAGTGTAGCATATATATCCCAAAAAGAAATGTTATTTACCGATACTTTAGAAAACAACTTAAATTTTTATAAAACTAATACTCAAATGATGGAGTTTGCTAAACTTTGCGAAGTTGATAAAATTATCAAAAATCACAGTACTGGATTTAAAACGCTAATTGAAGAAAATGGGAATAACATATCTGGTGGTGAAAAACAAAGAATCGTTCTAGCGCGTTCACTTTTAAAACCTTTTAATTTACTGATTATAGATGAAGGTTTAAATCAAATGGATATTAATTTAGAAAGAAGGATTTTGAAACGTATAATGCAAAAATTTCATGATAAAACGATAATTGTCGTTACTCATCGCTTAGCTAATATAGATTTGTTTGATAAAATTGTTGAGCTTGAAAAAGGTCGTATAAAAAAGGTGGTAAGTAAGCATGAATAATACCCATTATTTAGATTCTAAAGCCGCGCTTATTAAAGCAGAAATACCAAGAAAAATTACATCTTGGGGAAGTTTACTCATCATAACTTTTACCTCCATTATTTTATTTGGTACTTATTATAAGTATCACAAATATTTAAAATATACAGGAAATGTTGTTAAAGACAATGAAAAATATTTAATTAAAATAGTAGTTGAAGAAGATGAAATTTTAAATATAAAAAAAGGAATACTTATTTTAAATAATAAAGAACTTGAACATGAAATATTTTATATAAAACCAGTATATTATTTAGAAGATCAAAATCAAAAATATTATGAAGTTTTTGTGAAATGTAATTTAGAAAAAGCTTATCAATATGAAAATTTGCCAATAACAGTAAAATTTAAATTACCAGAAACGACATTAATGAAAGAAGTGTTAAAAAAATTAAGAAAGAGGTGATGTTTTCATGTATGCTTTAACAAAAAAAGAATTATACGAAATTAAAGGTGGGTCTATATCTATAGGAACAGGTTTGTTAATCATTGCCGGAATTATTTTTATCATTGGAGTCATTGATGGTTATGTTCGACCATTAAGTTGTAGATAGAAAGGGGGAAAAACGTGTATATATTAAAAAATAATGAACTTCTTAAAATTGAAGGTGGTCTTACCATTTCAGGAAGTTTAATTAGTTCTTTGGTTCGAGGGATTAATATTGTGCTTGAACTTGGTCGTAGTTTAGGTACAGCAATTAGAAGAGTGGTTGATGGGAGTATATGTCCGCTTTAATTGAATTTATAAAAAAAAAGAAAAAATTAATTATCATTGTTAGTATAACTTTATTAATCCCTTATATTATACCAATGATAGAATTGTTAGTTGAAATGATTCTAGCACTTGGTAATTATGTTGGAACAAAAATTCGTTATATTGCAGATGGTAAGATATGCTAAAAGGCGAAAAAATGCCTTTTTTCTTTTTTATTCAATAATTTTTGGCTTTTTGTTGAATTATGGGTCATAAAAGTGTTATAATGGCAATAGCCGGAAGGGAGGGGAATAAAATGACAAAGGTCATAGTAAAAAATGGAAAAGTAGATGAAGCCCTTCGCAGTTTTAAGCAAAAAGTAATAAAAAACGGTCATATAAAAAAAATAAAAGAAAAAGAACACTACTCAAAACCTGGTGTAAGGCGCAGAAATGCTAAAAAAGAATATATCAAAAACTGTCGTAAAAGGGATAGAAAAAATAGATAAGTTGTATAATTTATTTTAAGGAGGAAGATTATGCGAAAAAAAATCTTTTCGGATATGACAGATGCTATGAAAAATCAAGACAAAGAAACTCTAGCGGTTTTAAGATTGCTAAAAGGTGCGATTCAACTAGAAGAATTAAATGTTAAAAGAGAGTTGAATGACGATGAAATAATTGCTGTTGTCAATCGCCAAATAAAGCAAAGAAAAGAAGCGCTTGAGCAATTTGAAAAAGGAAATCGTCAAGATTTAATTGAAAAGACTACTAAAGAAATTGAAATTTTAAGTAAATATTTACCAGAACAATTAAGTAAAGAGGAATTAGAAAAAATTATTGTTCAAGTATTTGATGAAGTAAAGCCAACATCAAATAAAGACTTTGGTAAGTTAATGGGAAAGATTAGCCCGCTTGTTAAAGGTAAAGTTGATATGAGTGTAGTTAGTACAATGATTAAAGAAAAATTAGAAAGTGAAGTTAAAGAGTAGTTGAAAAAAAAACCTAATTGAATAAAATATTAATTAGGGTTTTTTTAAGTATTTGCTTAACAAAGATTTTTAATTGGCAATAAAAACATATAATGATATAATAAAGAAGGTGATAAAAATGATATACTTAGATTATTCAGCAACCACTCCTGTGCGTCCAGAGGTATTAGATTCTTTTGTTCGTTCGTGTCAAGATTTTATTGGGAATGCCAATTCAATACACCGTTTAGGTATTGAATCACATCATATCATTGATAAAGCAACGGAACAAATTGCAAACATTTTGAATGTCAAACCAACGGAAATCATATATACTAGTGGTTCAACCGAATCAAATAATTTAATCATTAAAGGGATTGCTAACAAATATAAGAATCGTGGTAACCATATTATCACAACTCCACTTGAGCATTCATCAGTTTATGGACCATTAAATTATTTGCAACAACAAGGTTTTGAAGTTGATTTTGTCAAGTTGGATGAAAACGGTTTGGTTGATATAGAACATTTAAAAACTCTTATTAAAGATACAACCATTTTAGTTTCAATTGTAGCGGTTAACAGTGAAATAGGACTTCGTCAACCAATTGAGGAAATTGGTAAAGTTTTAAAAGAATACCCAAGATGTTTTTTCCATGTTGATATGACGCAAAGTGTAGGGAAGATTGATATAGATATTAGTAATGTAGATTTAGCAACTTTTTCCCCACATAAATTTTATGGTTTAAAAGGTATTGGAATTTTAATAAAAAAAGAAAATATTGAATTGGAACCATTAATCCATGGTGGAAAAAGTACAACTATATACCGTAGTGGAACCCCAGCTTTACCTTTAATTGTTTCTAGTGCTAAAGCTTTAAGATTGGCTACGGAAAATCTTAATGAAAATTATCAGCATGTATTAAGGCTTCGTGAATATCTTATAACTGAACTAAAGAAAGAAAAAGATGTTATAATTAATAGTAATGATTATTGCATACCACATATTGTTAATATTAGTGTTCCAAAAATTAAACCTGAGACATTTGTTTATGCTTTAGAAGAATATAAAATTTTTATTTCAACACAAAGTGCTTGTTCAAGTGGTGAAAGCATATCAAAAGCCGTTTATGCCATTACTAAAGATGAAGAAATTGCTAGTTCAAGTCTTCGTATTTCCATTTCAAATTTCACAACAAAAGAAGAAATCAAAGAATTTTTAAAATATTTCATTATTTGTAAAAAACAATTAAAACTAGAAAAAAAATAATGGTAGGTGTTACAATGAAAGTATTACTCTTTAGTGCAACTTGGTGTCCAAGTTGTTTAGTTATGCGTCCTATTTGGACAAAAATAAAAAACGAATATAAAACTGAACTTGAAGAATACGATTATGATATAGATAAAGAAGTAATCCAAAAATGGGATATAGGTTCAAAATTACCAGTGGCAATTATTGTTGATAGAAACGAAGTGGAAATAACAAGAATTGTTGGTGAAAAAAGTAAAAAAGAAATAATGAAAATAATAGAGGAGTTAAAGGTGAAACATGAAAGTAATTAAATCATTATTAGTTATTCTTTTTTGTTTGTTTTTATTACCATTTAATGTAAATGCTAAAGAAAATGTTGAGATTCATATATTTTATAGTGAAACATGTTCTTTTTGTAAGCAAGAAATCAATTTTTTAGATGATATTATTAATAAATATGATAATATAACAATAAGTAAATATGAAGTTACTAAAAATGAAGAGAATGTAAAATTGTTTAACCAAGTAAGAATTGCTTTTGATTTAGAAAAAAGTAATGTTCCTTTAACTGTTATTGGAACTAATTATTACATTGGTTTTAATGATAGTATTAGTTATAAAATTGAAAATGCAATAAATTATTATTCGCAAAGAATTCATCAAAATTTAGTAGATGATATTAAGTTTGGTACATTTGATCCTGAAACTGACAAAGTTGAAATCAATACCATCGAGGAAAATTTAATTAAACTTCCTTTTTTAGGAGTGATAGATCCCAAAAGTTTTTCTATTCCAATAATTGCTATAGTAATTGGTCTAGTAGATGGTTTTAATCCTTGTGCCATGTGGGTGCTTTTGTTTTTAATTAGCATGTTAATTGGAATGAAAAACAAAAAACGCATGTGGGCATTGGGGTTAACTTTTATTTTTACTTCTGCGATAATTTATTTGTTATTTATGGTTTCATGGCTTAAAATTACTTTATCAATTACTTCTATTTTATGGGTTAAAATTTTAATTGGAATTGTTGCTATTCTCGCGGGGATTATTAATCTTCGTAATTATTTAAAGATACGAAATGAAGAGGTTGGCTGTACTGTTGTTGATGATAAAAAACGGAGCAAAATTATTGACAAAATAAAAAAAATCATATCGGAAAAAAGTTTTATCCTGGCCATATTTGGAATAATTACATTAGCAGTTTCAGTAAATGTTGTTGAACTAGCATGTTCTGCAGGCCTACCTTTATTATTCACACAAATATTAGCCATGAATTCACTGACATCACTTGAATATATTATGTATATGTTACTTTACATTTTCTTCTTTTTACTTGATGATATTATTGTTTTTGCAATTGCAATGATTACTTTAGAATTAACAGGTTTTTCTAATAAATATAGTAAATATTCGCATTTAATTGGTGGTATTATCATGCTAATTATTGGTCTTCTTCTTATTTTTAAACCAGAATTGCTATCTTTCCACTTTTGATTCATATTATCAGATTCTGATAATATGAATTTTTTATTTTTTGTTAAATGAATAAATGATGGTGTATGCTATAAATGATTTCTAAATAATAATTATAATGTTGATTTTTCAATTATAATGCTGTTGAAAAAGAAGGTGTACAAAATTTTATTTTGATGGTAAAAATGTTATTGCATAAGAAGATATATATATAAATAAAAAAACGTTTCGAATAATCGAAACGATTTTATATTATAAATCTTTTCTAACAATATTTTCTGTGGTAATAACTTCGCCAGTTTTATTGTTAGTAAATGAAATTGTGTAATCACAATAATAAGCAATTTTTGCTATTGAATCAAATGTTGGTTGACGATAAGCTCGTTCCCAATCACTTAAAGTTGTTTGAGTTACAAACAATTTTTCAGCTAACTCTCTTTGGCTAAAGTTATTATCCAAACGCATTTTTCTTAAAATTTTTCCAATCATACTTTTATCAATATTCATATTACTACCACCTTTTTTTATTATCCCACAAGAAGTCTTAAAAATACTTGTTTTAACGCAGACTGCTTTATAATTTTTAAAACTTTTTGCGAAATTTTTGGTTTTTTATTTTTTATTTTTCGATTTCTATTGATAATTATACTATAAATGTTATAATTTTACTAGTAGAGGAGGTAAAAAAAATGGAAAGAACATATGTTATGTTAAAACCAGATGCCGTAAAAAGAAAATTAGTTGGGGAAATTATTAGTCGAATTGAAAAAAAAGGATATAATATTGTTGAGATGAAGACAATGTATTTAAATGAAGAACTTTTAAAAGAACATTATGCTCACTTAGCTGATAAACCGTTTTTCCCAGAAATTGTTCAATTTATGACATCTGGTCCAGTAATTGGCATGATTGTAGAGGGAAATGATGCTGTTGCTGGTATTCGAAGACTGATGGGACCAACTAATTGGCAAGAAGCAAGTCCAGGAACGATTAGAGGAGACTTTGCAAATAACATGACGGAAAATTTAATTCATGGTTCAGATTCAGTCGAAAATGCTGAAATTGAAATTAAAAGATTCTTTGGTTAATCCAAAGATTTTTTTGAATCTTCTAAAATTATTGTAATTGAATATAATTATGATATAATAGTGATAGGATGTGACATTATGAAAGTAATTATAAGTGCAGGTGGAACAGGTGGGCACATATACCCAGCTTTAGCTGTTATAAATAAAATAAGAGAAAAAGAACCAAATAGTGAATTTATATATATTGGAACTCATAATCGAATGGAAAAAGATATAATTCCAAAATATGGGATTCCTTTTGAAACGATTGAAATATATGGATTTAGTCGCAAAAATATATTCAAAAATTTTAAGACATTGAAATCATTTATTAAAAGTTATTTTAAATGTCGTAAAATAATCAAAAAATTTAATCCTGATATTGTTTTAGGATTTGGTGGCTATGTCACAGGACCAGTTATTTATGCTGCTAAAGATCTCGATTATAAAACTTTTATTCATGAACAAAATAGTATTCCAGGACGTGCGAACCTTTTTTTAAGTAAATATGCAAGTGCGATAGGGGTGTCCTTTAAATCAACAATCAAACATTTTCCAGAATATAAAACTTTTTTAACAGGAAACCCTTGTAGTGAAGATGCAATAAAACAACCTGCGATTGATAAACGACAATATGGTTTAAATCCAAATAAAAAATTAGTTTATATTGTCATGGGATCGCTTGGATCAAGCAAAGTAAGTGAATTTTTAATAAAAACGCTTGCATTATTTAAGGGAAAAGATTATGAAGTATTATTTGTAACTGGTAAAGAATCATATGAAGAAGTAAAAAAACATAAATTTCCAAGCAATGTTTTTATTGAACCATATATTGAAGGACAAACTAGAATGATGAAAAATGTTGATCTTATGGTTACTAGATGTGGTGCGACTACTCTAAGCGAAATAATTGCGCTAAACATTCCTTCGATTTTAATACCAAGTCCATATGTTGCTAATAATCATCAATACAAAAATGCTATGGCTTTAGTAAATAAAGAAGGAGCAGTTT
Source organism: Mollicutes bacterium (assembly GCA_012521575.1). Taxonomy (GTDB): domain Bacteria; phylum Bacillota_I; class Bacilli_A; order RF39; family UBA660; genus DUPI01. Next base: position 5,393 of record JAAYMD010000044.1, on the reverse strand, counting down.
TAATCGAAGAAAAAGATTTAAAAGGGGATATTTTAGTTCGAACGATTGATGAATTAATCAATGATGAAAAGAGGTTAAAAAAGATGCAAGAAAATTTAGAAAGTTTGAAAACTAAAGAAAGTGCCACCAAGATATATGAAATAATTAAGGATTTAATAGATGGGAAGTAATAATATGAATTTAATAGCAGAATTAAAAAAAATTAAATGTGGAAAAATAGAAACCGATGTTCCATTAAAAAAATTAACAACTTATAAGCTTGCTGGCTTAGCACAAATAGTTGTATATCCCAAAAACATAGAAGAGTTAATCAGATTGGTTAAATTTATTAAAGAAAATAATATTAAATATAAAGTAATTGGTAATGGAAGTAACTTAATTTTTGCAACCGAATATTATGATGGAATATTAATCAAATTAACTGAATTTGATTATTTAACCATTGATGATACAAAAGTTGTTGTAGGTGCTGGATATAATTTAGTACAGCTTGCTTATAGGGTGTCGAAAATGGGATTAACTGGTTTGGAATTTGCTACAGGAATTCCTGGCACAGTCGGTGGCGCTATTTATATGAATGCTGGTGCTTATAAATCAGATATGGGCTATGTTGTAAGTGAAATAAAAGTATTGACTCCTACTTTAGAAGTAAAAACAATGTATAATAAAGATTTAGATTTTCATTATCGCTCTTCCTTCTTACAAAAAAATCCAGGATATATTTGTTTAGAAGCAACGCTTGTTTTAAAAGAAGGAAATGTTGATGTGATTATGGATTTAATTGCTGATCGAAAGAAACGTCGTTTAATGACTCAACCTCTTGAATATCCAAGTGCAGGAAGTGTTTTTCGGAATCCAGAAGGTGATTATGCTTGGCGATTGGTAGAACTTGCCGGTTATAAAGGAAAAGAATTTAAAGGCGCAATGGTAAGTGAAAAACATTCTAATTTTATTATAAATCCAAACGGTGTTAGTGGTGTTGTTATTAAAAATTTTATTGAAAAAATAAAAAAGGATGTTAAAAAAGAATTTAATATTGATTTAATTGTTGAACAAGAAATCGTAGAATAGTGAGGGGAATATGAAAGGGAAAAAGGTCACAAGAAAAAAACGAAAACTAAATATTAAACGCACACTTTTTAGTCTTGTTGTTCTTTTTTTATTTGGTATGGTTATTAAATGGGTAATTGGTATTCCCATTAAAAACATCTATATTTATAATAATCAACTTTTAAGTGATCAAGAAATTATTGAACTTGCTAAAATAGAAACATATCCGTCTACATTTAAAAATTTATCATTTATGATTGAATCTAGATTAAAAGAAAATAAATACATTAAAGATGTTAAAGTAACTAAGAAGAAATTAACTGAAGTTCATATTGAAGTATTTGAAAATTACCCTTTATTTATTAACCGACTTACAAACAAAACAGTTTTATTAGATGGAACAACAGTAGACGAAGTTTTTCCTGTACCAACCCTGATTAATATTGTTCCTGATACTAAATACCAAGTTTTGATGGAAAAAATGGCTTTGCTTGATCGTAAAATTTTGTCGCGAATTTCTGAAATTGAATATGCTCCTAATGAAGTTGAAAGTAATCGTTTTCTTTTTTATATGAATGACGGTAATTATGTTTATTTAACCCTTGAAAAATTTCCTAGTATTAATAGTTATGTAGATATTATTAAAAATTTTGAAAATAAAAAAGGAATTTTATATTTAGATTATGGAAATCATTTTACAATAATCGATAATTAAGGAAATATTGATTATTTCTTTTACTTTTTGATAAAAATATAGTATAATTATTCTAGATCATAGGGGATGGTAGCATGAAAAAAATTTACACAAGTGTGGATATAGGTTCAGATACGATAAAAGTAGTAGTGTGTGAACTTTTTAAAAACAGACTAAATTTACTTGCTGCTACTTCCGTAAAGTCTAGTGGAATTAAAAAAGGAGTTATAACTGATGTAGAAAAAGCAAGTGTTTCTTTGAGAAAAGCATTTGAAGAAATAGAAACAATGTTAGGTGTGAAAATTAAGCGTGTCATTGCTTCAGTACCCAGTTATTTTGCTGAATATACTTATGCTGAAGGAACGGTCGAAATAATTAATGAAGAAAAAGTGATTACTGGGGATGATGTTATTCGCTGTTTACATGAAGGAATTAAAACAAAAGTCAAATCTAATTATGAAATTATAACTGTAATTCCTATTGATTTTTCAATAGATGGCCAAGAACCTGTAAAAAATCCTAAAGGGTTAAAAGGAAATAGTTTAAGTTCAAGAATGATTTTAGTTACCACTCCTAAGAAAAATGTTTATTCTGTTGTAAATTTAATTGAAAGTATTGGTGTTAGTGTTGAAGATATTTCTTTAAATAATATTGGAGATATCTATATCTATAAAAATTCTAATACCGAATCAAAACTTGGTGTGATTATCAACATTGGTTCAGAAATTACAACTGTATCATTATATAATAAAAATATCATTGTGAAAAGTTCTATTATTGGATTAGGTGGTAAAAATGTTGATAATGACTTAGCTTATATCTATAAAATAAGTAACGAGCAAGCAACGCGAATTAAAGAAAAATTTGCGCTTGGACATAAAAGGTATGCATCTCTTAATGATTTTTATGAAGTTGCGACAAAAAATAAAGAAGTTATCTCTATTAATCAATTTGAAGCATCTGAAATTGTGATGTCACGGCTTGAAGAAATCTTAACTTTAGCAAAAAAAGAGATAAATCTCTTAACAAATAAGAAAATTCATTATATAATAATAACTGGTGGAATGAGTAATATGGCTCATTTAAAATATACAGTTGATGATGTGTTTGGAAAAGTTGCGACTATTGGTAGTATAAAAGTAATAGGGGTAAGAGATAACAAATATTCATCAGCTCTAGGCAATATTGTATATTTTATCGACAAGTTGAAGATGAGACAAAAAGAGTATTCGATGTTTAGTAAAGAAGATGCAGAAGAAATATCATCAGTTAAAAAAGGTTTATTAAATATTACAAACGACTCAATGTTAGGAAAAGTATTTGGATATTTTTGGAGTGATTAAGGAGGAAAATTATGTTTGGATTAGAAATGGATCAATTAGCAAAAATAAAAGTCATTGGTGTTGGTGGTGGTGGAAATAACGCTGTTAATCGTATGATTGAATCTGGTGTTAAAGGCGTTGATTTCATTGTTGCAAATACTGATTTGCAAGTTTTAAACACTTCCAAAGCACCTATTAAAATACAATTAGGAGCCGAGCTTACTAAAGGCTTAGGAGCTGGTGCAAACCCTGAAGTTGGTCGTGAAGCTGCACTTGAATCAAAAGAGGAAATAAGAGAAGCACTAGAAGGTGCGGACATGGTTTTTGTAACTTGTGGTATGGGTGGTGGAACCGGAACAGGTGCCGCACCAGTTATCGCTGAAATTGCACAAGAATTAGGAACGTTAACTATAGGGATTGTTACTAAACCATTTAGTTTTGAAGGAAAAAAAGTAATGGAAAGAGCGATTGCTGGTCTTGAAGAACTAAAAAAACATGTTGATACTTTAATTGTTATACCAAATGATCGCTTGCGCGAAATAGTTGACAAAACAACCCCTCTTTTAGATTCGTTTAAAGAAGTAGATAATGTTTTAAGACGTGGTGTTCAATCAATTTCCGATTTAATTGCTGTGGCAGGTCTTATTAATTTAGATTTTGCCGACGTAAAAACAGTTATGGAAAATAAAGGACATGCTTTAATTGGTATTGGAATTGGAGTAGGAGAAAATCGTGCGGTTGAGGCAGCTCGTCAAGCGGTTGAAAGTCCACTTCTTGAAACAAGTATAGAGGGAGCATCTGATGCTATTATTAATGTTACAGGTGGAATTAATCTAGCGCTTTCAGAAGTTGAAACTGTTGTTGAAACAATTCGTGCATCAGCTAATACTGATATTAACACCATTTTTGGGGCTGTTATTAATGAAAATTTAACTGATGAAATTATTGTTACAGTTATTGCAACAGGTTTTGATAAAAAAGATGAGAAACAAACTCTTTATCATCCATATACAAGACGTGAAGAATTGCACCAAGAGGCATTTGATGATTCATCAAACGAAACAGAAATCCCAACATTTTTGCGAAAAAGAGGATTGTAAAATATTTATTTTATAAATATAAACAACGATGTGTAAAAAAATATAATGGTAAAGAAACGAGGTTATCAAAAATAGTTTTTGTCAAATAGTGAAAGAAGAAAAAATTCTATGTTAAGTGTCTAGTAAGAAGTATAGAATGTTATATTTCTTTTATTTTAGATAAAATCAAGCCTTTGCAAATCATAATTTGGTATTTAAACTTTATAAAATAGTAATATCTAAGTGCTATTATTTTAAAAAACAAAACAATTCACTTTATACAAAATAACGCAAAATGTTGACATTTTTAATGTGCTTTGATATTATTGATTAGATAAAATAGATGGAGAAGATATCATGTTAGAAAGAAAAAAAGGGTTTACTTTGATAGAATTACTAGCCGTAATAGTAGTGCTAGCAATACTAATGGTAATAGCCATACCGTTAGTATTAAATACAATAGAAGATGCGAAAAAAGGAGCATTTAAAAGTTCAGCATATGGAATGGTAAAAGCAGCGGAATTAGAGTATACAAAGCAAGTAATGCAGGGGAATCAAGTAAATGAGATAATTTATACATATGAGGATGGGGAAGAAACATCTAGTATAAATAAAGAATTAGAAATAAAAGGAGAAAAACCAAAAAATGGGGAAATAAGAATAAACAAAGAAGGAGAAGTTGCCTTAGCAATACATGACGGGACGTATTGTGCCAAAAAAAATTATAAAGAAGAAGAAATAGAAATAACAGAAGTAAGTGAGAAGAGTGTAAAATAGAAGAAGAACAGGAACAAGAACAAGAACAAGAATATACGTATTATAGTGAAGACAAAGGAGTAAATAAACCAGTATTAACAAGTGGGATGACGCCAATAAAATGGGATGAAGAATTAAATGAGATAGCAACAACAGAAGAAGATGAACAGTGGTATGATTATAATGAGAAGAGATGGGCGAATGTCAAGACAGCTGATGGGTCATATTGGGTGTGGATCCCGAGGTATGCATATAAAATAACAAGTGGATATCATACAAATAATGCCGGTACAATAGAAATAAAATTTTTAAAAGAAACAACGAATGAAGCAGCGGATGGAATGATAGTAGAGACAAGTGGATATAGTTTTGGAGAAAAAGATACAAGTATGCATTATTTTTTACATCCAGCATTTACATTTGGAAATGAAGAAATACCAGGATTTTGGGTAGCAAAGTTTGAGCCAAGTGGAAGTAGTAGTAACATAAATA
>JAAYMD010000043.1 GCA_012521575.1 Mollicutes bacterium | reverse complement strand
TTTTAAATAATTACAATAATAGTTATATTGAAGGTAATAACAACTTTATAAAAGTTTTAAAAAGAATTGCCTTTGGATATCGTTCTTTTCTAAGGTTTAAAGCTAGAATTATGATTTGCAAAGGCATGATTTCGCCTAAAATAAAAGAAGCATAAAAATTATGCTTCCATTCAGCTCTTTAACATGGGATTTTATTTTCCCCCACTATTTGACAAAGAGCCAATATATTTAAATAATTAAATTTCATATTTGGTGGAGCTGAGGGGAATTGAACCCCTGTCCAAGAATACAGTAGTTTAAGCTTCTACAAGCTTAGTCAATTGAATGTTGTCCTAGAAAAAAGTCAATTGACAACCTTTTTTTCTAGTAAGCCTATAAAAATTCATTATTACCCATAGGCAAGGTAATAATATAGCTCGCTAAATCGTGCCCCTAAAATTCCCACGAGCAAGGAATAACAGGAGCCTTCCGCTATTTTCTCTATTTTATGCGAAAGCTAATTGAGTTTTGTTTCCATTTATTTTGGATTTGTACTTAACGTGTACCTCCGGCTTGCCACTTAAACCCTTATATTCCTGTCGAAACCAAGCAGCCCCATCTGGATAAATTATAACATCATTAAGCAAATTTGTAAATATTAGTAGTTTATCCATATTGTTCCAATTATTTTAAAATGGTTCCTTTTATTCCAACTACAGTACAATTATCTGGAATATCATTTAAAACTACCGTATTTGCTCCTATTTTAACATTGTTACCTATAATAATATTACCAAGTATTTTGGCTCCACAACCAACTATAACATTGTTTTTTAAAGTGGGATGTCTCTTTTTTTTGTCCTTTCCTGTACCTCCTAATGTTACACCATGATAAATTGTACAATCATTTCCAATTTCAGCCGTTTCACCAATTACCACTCCCATTCCATGATCGATAAATAATCTCCTTCCTATTTGCGCTCCGGGGTGAATTTCAATTCCTGTTAAAAAACGACCTATTTGAGAAATTAATCTAGCAATAAAAAACAATTTAATATTATATAGGAAATGGGCAATGCGATGAAATATTAGAATATGAAACCCTGGATATAAAAATATAACATGAAAAACGCTAGTTGCAGCTGGGTCTTTAATGGCAATATTTTTAGCATCTTCATACAAGTTTTTCACAAACATCACCTTTCAAACATATTAACGTATTGTTATATATAATATGCTTGAAAGATATTTTATTAAATTATAATTATCTAAAACTTTCTTTAAGTTCTTTTTGCATTTCTCGCGCTATGTCTCTTTCTTTAATAGCTTGTCGTTTATCATAAGTTTTTTTCCCTTTTGCTAAAGCCAACAATATTTTTGCTTTATTTTTTTTGAAATATAATTTTAACGGAATCAATGTATATCCTTTAGTTGCAACTAAATCATTTAATTTAATGATTTCTCGTTTATGCATAAGTAACTTTCTAGTTCTTCTTTCATCGTGATTAAAAATATTCCCGTGTTTATATTGACTAATGTGCATGTTTAACAAAAAAATTTCGTTATTTCTTATAACGGCATAACTATCATTTAAATTAGCAGAACCATTGCGAATTGATTTTATTTCAGTTCCCTTTAAAACAATACCTGCTTCAAAGGTATCAAGAATTTCATAATGATAACGTGCTTGTCGATTATGAATTTCAATCATATTATCAACTCCTTATATACCACTATTGACTTTAATAGTTTCTTCTTCTTTTTTAATAACTTCTATGTATGGTTGTAATTTTTCTTCAAAATTAGGAAAAATTATATCTGTTAATTTACTATATGGAATGACTTTAAAGTTTCGAAAGTTACTATATGATGTATAAATTAATTCACTTTGCACATTTTCAATATCAATTTCGATACTATCATTAATATCTCGTTTAATAATATCAACTGAAACTAACATTCCCACTAATTTTGGAAGTCCTATTTGTGCAGAAATAAAATTACCAAGTGAATAAATAACTAAAGTATCATCGATAAATTCAATTGGTTCGATAACATGAGGATGATGACCAACAACAATATCAGCACCTAGCTCTGCTAAATAATTTGCAATTCGTCTTTGTTCAGAAGTAGGTGTATGAGTATACTCTACTCCCCAATGCATTGAAACAATAATTACATCAGCTTCATCTCGAACTCTTTCAATATCTTCTTTTACTAATTCATCATTATAAACATTTACTAAATATTCTTTACCTTCTGGTACTGGTATTCCATTGGTACTAGTTGTATATGATAATAAAGTATAACTTATGTTATTTTTACTTTGAATGTTTATTTTATTTCGATCTTCAAATGAATCAAAAGTTCCGCTAACCATTACATCTTTAGTACGCCAATATTGATTTGAATGAATAATACCTTGTTCTCCCTTATCTAAACTATGATTATTAGCTAAACTAACAATGTTAAAACCAACATCGATTAATGCATCCCCTATTTCCTCTGGAGAATTAAATCTTGGATATGTGGAAAGCCCTAAATTTTTGCCACCAATAATTGTTTCTTGATTATAAAACGCTAAGTCGTAATTTTGGATAATTGGTCTAATTTCTTCAAACATATCACTAAAATCATACTCATTATCTCCAATATAAGCATCTTTATAAACTGCATCATGAATCAAAGCATCTCCAGCCATAATTAGCGATAACTTATATTCTTTTTTTTCTTTAAATTCTATCTTCTCTTCTTTACCTTCTTTGAATTCAATTTTATTTTCTATCTTAAGTTCTTTATTAGCACAACCTACTAATAAAAATATTAACATTATTACTGTAATTATTTTTTTCATACTTCACCTTCACTTGTTATCATTATCAATAATAAAATCAACTGTTTTAGCTTCTTTTGAAGCGTTTTTAACAATAACTTTTACTTCATCTCCCAATCTATAAACTTTCTTATTTTGGACACCCTTTAAAGAAAAAGTAGATTCATCAAATATATAATAATCATCTGTTAAATCTTCAATTCTAACTAATCCTTCTACTAAATTTGGTAATTCAATAAACATTCCAAAGCTCATAATACTACTAATGGTTCCAGTAAATTTTTCACCTATATGTTTCATCATGTATTCTGCTTTCTTCATATCAGTTACCTCACGTTCACATTCAATAGCAGCTTGTTCCCTACTTGATGATTGTTCAGCTATAAACGGTAATTTTCTTTCCCAATAATTAATTGTTTCTTTATTGATTTGTTTTTTAAATAAATATGTTCGAAGAAGGCGATGCACTATTAGGTCAGGATATCTTCTAATTGGAGAAGTAAAATGGGTATAACAAGGACTTGCTATTCCAAAATGACCAATATTGTTTTTATCGTATATAGCCTTTTGCATACTCCTTAGCATTAGTTTTGAAAAAATTGGAAATTCTTTTTTATCACTTAAACTATATAAAATTTTCTGAACCCCTTTAGGTGTCAAATCTTTCTTTTTAACATCTACATGATATCCTAAAACTCTAATAAAATCTAAAAAATTTTTTATTTTTTCTTCATTTGGCTTTCCATGAACCCGATAAATAAAAGGTAATTCCATATAATATATTACACTAGCAACAGTTTCATTTGCTGCAATCATAAAATCTTCAATTAATTTTTCACCAGTTCCACGATTTCGAAGAACAACATCAATTGCTTCACCTTTTTCATCAACTATTATTTTAGATTCATCAATATCAAAATCAATGAAACCTCTTTTTTCTTTGTACTTGCGAAGAATTTTTGATAAATTTTTCATTTGTTTTAAAATTTCTACATAATCTTCATAACCTTCAGGAATAATGTTTTGTTCAAGTATTTGATTAACAGCGTTATAAGTCATTTGTTTTTTGGACCTAATAACACTTTCAAAAATATCAAAATTAACAACTTCACCCGCTTCATTTATTTCCATCATACATGATACTGCTAAACGATCAACATTGGGATTCAACGAACAAATACCATTGGATAATTTATGAGGAAGCATGGGAATCACACGATCAGCTAGATAAACACTTGTTCCTCGATTATATGCTTCATTATCGATGTAGCTATTTTCTAAAACATAATAACTAACATCAGCAATATGAACACCTAATAAATAATTTCCGTTATCTAATATTTTTAATGATAATGCATCATCAATGTCTTTCGTATCAGAACCATCTATAGTAAATATTATTTCATCTCTTAAATCTTTTCTTCCTTCTATTTCTTCGAGTGTTACCTCTGTATTAATTTCTGCGGTTTCCTTCATAACCTCTTTTGGAAATTCATCATCGATATTATATTTCATAGCAATTGACATAATATCTACACCCGGATCATTTTTGTGTCCCAAAATTTTGATAACTTGACCTTGATAATTATTATGGTTTATATGCTTAGTAATTCGCACTAAAACTTTGTGGCCTTCAACTGCACCTAAAGTAAATTTTTTATCAACCAAAATATTTATACAAACCTTATCATCATCTAATTTTACATATGCTTTGCCTTTTTTATAATATAACTCCCCGACCATTTGTTTTAAAGTACGTTCAACTATTTTGACAATCCGTCCTTCCGGATGTAGACCTTCACGAATATATTCCACAACAACAGTATCTCCATGAATAGCACCATTCATATTAGAGGCATGAATATAAATATCTTCTTCGCCTGTAACTTCAACAAAACCAAAACCTTTACGATTGCCAATTAAACGACCAACTCGTAAGTGACTATTATCAAATAATATATATTTATCTTTTCTCGTATGATATACTTTTAATTTTTTTTCCATATCCGCTAATGTTTTTAGTAATTCCTTAAATTCTATAATAGTTGTGTATCCTAACTTATCATTAATTTCTGTAGCCGAAAGCGCTTTTTTTTCTTTTTTTAAAATTTCTAATATTTGCCCTTCCATTTTTACACCTCATATTTATATTATAGAGCAAATATGTAATAAAATATAGTCTATTTTATAATTTTTTTTAGTTGTTTACCCATTTTTTCTAATCTGTTATCCTTTATTAGTAAAAAAGCTTCATTACTCAAGTTTGCAACAGTCCCATTTATTATTTTTTTTAATCTTAAATTAAATTCTTTTGAATCTTTATATAAATACATATTTTTACTATTAATAAAGTAATTATCATAAATAACAGAATTTTTTATCAATAATTTTTTTCTATTTAAAATTATATATAACAAATAGTGATAATTTCTATTGTCATCATCACAATAAACAATAATACTATTTCGTTTTATTAAAGAAAGAAAATCAACAAAATCACAATATTTTATTAATTCTACATTTTCAGGTAAATTTTTAATAATACCTATTTGTTTTTGTGACAACATATGTTCCGGTCTGTAACCTAATACTTGAAATTTTATTTTAGGATATTTTATAGCCATATCAAATACATTGATTATTTCTGTATAATCATAATCGATAATTAAGCATGTGTTTTGTATAGGTTTTGTTTTTTTTAAATCGGGTAATCGTGGATTCGCTTTTTCAATAACTATTACTTTAGTATTAATTTGTTTTTCTAAATAATCTTTAAAAAAAGGTAAACTTGTAATTACCAAATGACATTTATTTAATATTGAAAACAATAATTGTTTATATTCGTTTGCTTTAACAGAATTAGAATTATAATATTTTTGAATTTTATATTCTTCCAAAAAAGCAAGGAAAATTACTTTTTTATTTTTTTCAGTCATTTCATTAATTAATTTAACAATTCTTTGATTTAATTCTGCTACTAATAAATATTTATAGTTGCTTTCTTTATTGGTTGTATATTTAATATTTGTTTTGTCAAAAATACTTACTATTTTTGACAGCAATACTCTATTTTCAATCATTACTAAAATAGCACTCACCTCTTTTTTCTTATATTATTATTAGAATAATATTTTTTTATATACACAAGAAAAAACTGATAATTTTTTTATAATAAAAAAAGCATAAAATTTTATGCCTTTTAACTGATAATTATATAAATGATTGCTATGAATAAAAGTTGAAAAAACATAGTTAAAAAACCAAGTAATAAAGCAGATGTAAATCCTCCCTTTTGATTTTCAGATTCTCTTATTCCTTTAAAAAAACTTCCGGTATTTGGATGGGTTCCAATTGTTTTAACCCTACCTCCATAAGTTTGTTTAGTTTCTGTATTAATTTCTTCTGTTTTATCTTCATTTGCATTTTTATTTTCCTTTTGACTTTTTTCAATTATCTCTTTTAATTTTTTCCACTTTTCAATTAATTCTTTGTCTCCCATCAATATACACCTCTTTTTCAATGTTCACAATTAAATAATGTAAATTTTTTAACAATATAAAATATTGTAAAAATTATAAAACCAACAAGTGATGAAATCATATCTTGCATTGTATCGTGAACGCCTGTTTCAATATGTCTTTGGGCATTACCAGAAAATAAATAATCGCTTATATATTCAAATACCTCCCAAAGAAGCGCAATTGCGCAAGTAATAGCAAGCATAAAAATTAAATTAAACCCTATACTTTTATCACCATATTTACCAAAATTTTTCAAAATTATTATGGCAAATAATGATGATAAAATTCCAGTAACAAAGTGAAGTATTTTATCATAAATAGGTATATAATCATAAAAGTTAAACAATGATCCCAAGATTACAGAAAAAATAATAAATAACAAATATATTAATATTATACCATTACTAAGTTTATATTTTAACATTTTATTTAAAATTGTTGGTACAAGAGTTAAGGGGATGAGCGCGATTGATACTAAGAAGTTAATTAAATTGTTATTTTGAATATAGATTATTGTAAAATAAAGACTTATAAACCCTATGATAATAATTAATATTTTATTGAAGACGCTTAGCTTCTTCATGATCTATCTCCATTTCCACTTGATTAATAGCATCAAACCTTTTACTGATTTTATCAGTTGTAATATGAATATCTTTAACATCTCTACTTACTGAATCAATACTTCGTGATAAGCGGTCCCATCTTTCTTTGTAACGTTTAAATTCAATATCTAAATTCTTTAATTCTTGATGAATAATAGAAGCGTATTTATCTCGTTCAATATTTTTTATAATTATTTGAATTGTAGTAAGTGTACTAATTAAGGTTGTTGGTGATGTAATCCATACCTTCTTTTTATATGAATAATCAATTATATCTTGATGGTAAGCATTAATTTCTGCAAAAATTGCCTCAGCCGGTAAAAATAATATTGCTTGGTCAGTGGTTACACCCGGAATAATATATTTTGCTGCTATAGTATCTATATGGTTTTTCATATCTTGTTTAAATTGTTTTTCAGCTTTCATTCGCACAACTTCAGAATTTTCACGGTCTACCATTGTTTGATAATTTTCTAATGGAAATTTTGAATCAATTGCAATAACCCCAAGTGGTTCTGGTGCAAATAAAACACAGTCAGCAACTGCTCCATTTTCAAATGTATATTGTAATTTATATATTTTGTCATTTTTTTCACCAAAAACACTACTCATAATGTGAGCAAGATTTACTTCACCAAACACCCCTCTTGATTTTTTATCAGTAAGAACACTTTGAAGTGATACAATATCATTTGATAAATTATCTATTTTCTTTTGAGCTTCATCAATCTTCGCTAGTCTTTCTAGGACAGATGCAAAAGTTTTGTTTGTTTTTTCAAAATTTTCATCTAACCTTTCATTAACTCGTTCATTAATTAATCTTAAGCGTTGTTCAATTCTATCATTGAGTGCATTAAAATCTTCATTTAAACTACGGCTAAAATCATTTTTAAAATCGCCTAACTCTTTAATTAATGTTGTTTCTAATTTTCCTAATCTTTCAGTTATATTAGGTTCATTAAAACTTTTATAAACTAAGCTAATAACTAAAATTAATATTATTACTAATAAACCAATATATTCCATATATATCCTCCTAATTTTAAAATATATCCAGTCAATATTTTTCCTTACTGTTATTATAACATATAAAACACAATAACTATTCAAAAATGTGAAAATAATACTTTATAATTTTATTTTTAAATTGCTTTTATAATATTTAGGAGAAACATAGAAAGAATTGATTTTATGTTTCATAATTATTATATAAGCAATATTACTCGCGCTGTGTATCTTACTTACATATAATGATGATAGATTTTTATACTTTAAATACCTACCAACGGGAACAACCACCGGGCGAAAACTGTAGTTTGAGTAAATATTAACACTATTGTAATAGAAATAAAATGCTACCATTATTAAATCATTTCCATAATAACCACCACGAATAAACCAGTGAAAAAAAATAAGGCATCCAGATTCATCATTATACCATGAATTAGCATAAGGATTTCCCCTCGAACTTATTCCATATACAGTTAAATTATCGTATCAAGTATGACATATACTACTACATATTCATTTGCTCCATATTCTGATTGTGATAGATACAATACTCTCTCCTATTCGATATTATTCATCATATTGGTGTCTACTTCCGCTTCATCTTCATCGTATCCCTTTTTTGCACAATAAACACCATCCTGTATTGTATGCGCTACTTAGCCTTTATTATTTACTTTTATTACTCCTTTTTTTGGTATCTTCTATTGTATTTAATACTAATGTACCGCTATTAACGTTAGTATTGATAATATCACAATTACTACAACTAATTCACTTAAAATAAAACCATTATTTTTTTCTAACCCCTCTTACCTCTATCTAGCAACTATCAAATTCACAGTAGCGAAACACGAAAGTGAAATCAATGTATCTTATCTTAAAAAACAGCGCTCGTTGCGCTTATATAATATTGTTGCACTTCTTTATACAATTAAACTCCAATTTTTATATAATTATTATCCCTAAATTATCATTATAATAATAATTTTATTAAAAGTTTATAATTTATTTTGTAAAAGTTTTTAAACATTAATATTGAGATGTTAAAGTTTATTAAATCTAAAATTAACATTAAATAAACTTACTTTTACCAAAAATAAAAGAAGCATACTATTCCCTAAACCTTTATCATAGCATTTTATTTTCACAACTATTTTACAGAAAATAAAAAAAGGTAAGAAAAACTTACCTTTCCAAGATCCAACTTTCATAGCCACCTTCTATATTCACAACTTTATAGCCTAAACGTTTTAGATTTTTACATATATTAACACTTCGTATTCCGCTTTGACAATATATATAATAAACTTCAAATTTATTAAGATATTTATGTGGTTCATTTAATAATTTCTCTATTGGGATATTTTTCGCGCCAGGTATATGATTATTATTATAACTTTGAACACTTCTAATATCTATTATTTGGCCTTCTGGTTTCAACTTGAGGAAGTCCTTCATCGAAATATTTGATATCATATCTACCACCCTACATTATTATATGTGGTTTATATAATAAAATGGGGTGGAAAAGTTTATATTTTATATAGTTTTATTCATCATCAGCAAAGAAATCATCAAAAAATTGGTCATCAGTAACATAATTTGTATTTTTTGTTGTGGTTATTGCTTTCTCATTCTTTTCAATATGTAAATCATCAGTTGGAGGCATTTCAACCACTTTAGCTGTTTGAGGTTGAACAGTAGTTTTCTCTACTAATTCTTTCTCTGTTTTTTCTATTGGTTGTTCTATTAGTTGTTTCTTTGGCTCTTCTATTTCTTTTTCTACTACCTTTTTTTCTTGTTGTATATTTAGTTCTCTTTCTCTTTCACGTTTTTCTTCTTCTTCTAATTCCGCAATTTTTTGATCAATACGTTTAATTAACTCTTCCATATCTAATTCAGGAGTTAGTTTATTTGGTGAATTACCAAAAATACTTGCTAATTCTGGACCTATTCCCATAATGTTGCTTGCACTTTCAAACTCTTGACGACGTTTGTTTTCAACAAATTTCTTTAAATCAAATACTTTTATTTGTGATTTTTCTCGTGTTGGATAATCTGCCTTTTCACGCGTTTCTCCCCAATCTATCATAAAATTTGGAGTAAGCTTAGTTTTAAAAGGCATCATACGAGTGCGCAAAATGACGGTTTCCCATTTTTTCAATCGTTGTAAATCACTTACTGTAATTAATGGGGTGCTTGCGGTTTTTTCGTCTTTTTTGGATTTTACTTCACCACACATTTTACTAATTTCTTCTAAAGCGCTTAGCTCACTACTAATTAAATAAATAATATTTCCGCAGTTTCCTTTAATGGTTTCACCATTTTCTTTTCCATATACTTGATACAATTGTGCAAAGTTTTGAATAATAAATGTAAAGCGAATATTTCTACTACGAGCAGCGGTAACCATAGTAGTAACATCTTTTAATGGTGGCATATTTGCAAATTCATCCAAAATAAAGTTAGTTCGATATGGAAGTTTACCACCACATTCTTGCGCAACATCAATTAAAGTTTCGTAGCACTGCTTAATAAAAATAGTAACAAGTGAATGATATGTCTTTTTTTCATCTTGAACAACTATAAAAACTGCCGTTTTCTTTCTTCCTATATCTTTTATATCAAAATCATTATGTGATAACATTTCTGATAGATTTTCTCTTGATGAAAATAATTTTATTTTTTGCTTAAATACTGCCAAAATACTTCCTTTAGTATCTTCAGGAGCATTTATCGTACCAGCAACATTAACATAAGCTGGTGATATAGGATCTTTATCACTAAAATATTCTTTAATATAAGTTTTTCCTAAGTATTTTTCTTCACCTACAGTTGTCATGTAGTTAATACTATTTAAGTTAATTTCTTCGGGGTTAGCATCTTCAAATAGAGCAAGGGATAATCCAGAAAAGTAATCAGCTGCAGCATTTTCCCAAAAAGGATCCTGATTTTTAGCCGTTTCATCGTAAAGAATATTTCTTGCTAAGTCTTCTAATAATTCATTAGCTTTATCTTGATTACCTTCTTTATATAATGAATATGGTAAATGAAGCGGATTCCAAGCATTACCTTTTTGAGGATCACGGAAATTAAGAAGTACAATATTGTATCCACGTTCTTTTAAAAGCTTAGCATTTTCTTCATAAATTTCACCTTTAGGGTCAGTTACAACTAATGATTCGCCATTTTTAGCAAGTATTTTAACCAATGGATGAACAATAGCTTGTGTTTTCCCACTTCCTGTTGACCCAATAACTAAATTGTGATATTCACCATCATCTACCCATATTTCTTTTCCATTATTAATTAGTGGAACACCACCGGCATTGGTTTCCTTCATCTTAGGATAAACTAATTTTAATTCTTTTTTAAACTCTTTTTCTTTGGCCCACCTTGAATATCCTTTTTCTGTTTTTGGATTTGTACTAAAACCAATTCCTTTTTCTCTTTCAAAAAAGTATGAAGAAACACTTGTCAAAATAATAATTAAAAATAATAAATAAAAGACCATGGTGGGTGCTAGAAAATCTTTGGAAAAGGCTGGAAATGGATTGAACCCATGATGAGTTCCACTATTTACAAATGTTGAAATATTCAAAACACCAATAGCAACTAAATATAATAAAACAATATTAAAAATAATAAAAATTATTACATCTTTTAAATCTGCTCTAAATTTTAATTTCATGCTTTCACCCCTTTAAATCTCGTTAACTTTACGATGTAAAATATAAAAATACAATCCTAAAAAGGCAACTAATAGTAGTGCTGCTGAAACTGCAATTAAAATTTCTTTGTTTTCTAAAAAGATATTTTTAATTATTATATCATACCTTAAATCATCAGAAAATTTAATATAAATATTTTTATTTATTGTTTCTTTATTCAAAATCCATTCAAAAGTATTGGCTGTAAAGTCCTCTATATCTGCATTTGTTTCCAATACTTTATATTCAGAAACAACTGTAATTTTTATTTCATCAATATCATAACACACATCATTATAATTGTTATTACAATTCAAAATATCATTTTTATATTTTGTAGCCTCAATTACTGTAATATTATCTATATCCTTATTAACTTCAACAACTTCAAAAAAACTAGTAGCAAATAAAGATTCTTTGAAATCTTGTATGTTTTCATAAGTTGCAAAAACTTTTAAATTTTCTTTACCAATTTCTTTTATTTTAAATTGAACGGGGGAATCATCTTGAGCATTGTAAAAATTTATATTTTCTGTTAAATTTACTTTTTCCATCTCAGTAGGTATTGAAACTAAACTTTCTCGTATCATTTCTCCTTTTTTTATATCTATTTTATAATTAATATCACTACATCCAACTAATAAAAATATAATCATTGTTACAAATAATATTTTTTTCTTCAATGACCTTCACCCTTTACTAACATGATTTACCATTTTTACTTACGTCGCATGCTACAATAACATCGTTTACAATTGTTTCGATACCTGCACTAAAGTTTTCTAAGGTAGGTATCGGGTTAATAACTTGATTTTTTGAATTATATAATTCAAAATGCAAGTGAGTCCCAGTTGAGCAAGAGTAACTGTCATTATCAGTTGGTAATCCACCAACATATCCAATTACAGTATTTTTGGTTACAGTATCTCCTACTCTTAATTTAGCTAAAATATTGTTTGAATTCGAATTTAAATGAACATATCGACTATAATAAACTTCACCGGTAGAAGTAGTATGCTTTATTTTTATGATACTTCCACCACATTTATTACTTCCACGATTAGCAATAATAGGGGGTTCCGCAATTACTCCATCAGCTATAGGAGTAATTGGTGTATTATAATTGATAGCTAAATCTACTCCTGTATGAGTTTTATATTTTTTCTGTGATGGATGACATCGACATGATGCAGGATATGAAGTTATCCCCTTTACTGATTCAACAGGAGCCATCACAAATACCTCATCAAAATCACCATTGAATTCCCAAATGTTTTCTGAACAAACATTAACTGAAACATTAACTGTCATTGAAGATATATCTAAAAGCATATATGAATAAGAACGCGCTAGAATTTCTTTATAATTCAAATTAGCATTAGCCCATTCTCTTGCCATTTTTTGTGACATAACATCTTTTTTATCCGTATCAGATAAATAACTTGCATGTGCAATTACAACATCTTCATTTATTCCATATGTTGCTAAATACTCATTTTCCACTTCATTAACTAATTTCCTTAATCTTTCTTGTTGATCATAACTTAATGGTTCTTTATTAAAATAAACGTATTGACCATTTCTTATTTCAAAAGTATTGTGAGTACACTTTTGGTTTAATGGACAATAGTTTTGATCTAAACTTGAATTACGAATCTGTAAAATATATTTTCCATCTTCATAAATAAGTCTATCTCGACTAATTGCACGGGCTATTGCATATGATTTAGCCGCGATTATTTGAGCTTTAATGGCCTCATCAGGAGCACTTGCACCCATTTCAGCGTGGACTACGCCCGCTAGGTATTCACTCATTGGTATAGGCCCAGAATGATAAATTGTTTGTGGTATGTCTGAACTTAAGCTCGCAGTTGGACTTTGAGCTTGCATTAATTGTACTTCTATATTTTGAAACATAGAATCATCAAGATCAACATTCTCAGCTTTACCGCCTGAAATATACCCATAACATGGATCAGTCCCTATTCCAATACCAAGTATCAAATAATTAAAAGTTTCTTTAATTTGATCAATTTCTTCTATCTTTTTATCTAAAAAAAGATTTTTATCAACAGGATCATCAGGTACATCAGCTCCAATGTCTCGCAACTTTTGTTCAAAATTGTATTCTCCCCATCCATTTTTTTCCTTTAAAAATTGTTTATATTGATTTGTGTCTAAATAATATCTTATCTCTATTTCTTTACTAGCACCTTCTGGACAATCACTATTATTTTCAGATGGCACAACTTCCCTATCTATTTGCGGATCGCCACCATCTTCAGATGGGACTTCTGTTTCAAAAACACAATACACAACTTCAACTTTTCGCACCATATATTTTGCTAGTATTGAAACATCTTTTTTCATCTGTTTATAATTAATAGCTTTGTTACCTTTGATTTCCCTATTGTTTTCATCTAGACAAACAAAATCTCCCGATTCATTTTGCCTATATGATGCACACCCTTCGTCAACATCTTCTATGGGAATATACTTACCATAAAATAAGGTTGATGTTAATAGAGGCATATCTAATTTGACATTTTTGTCATAATAGTATTCATTATAAACATCTTCAAGTTCTTCTATAAATTCTTCTCTTTCGATATTTTGAACTTCTTCATTTGAACGAAAACCTTTGAATTTAAACAAATTAACGGTTTTTTCCCAAAAACTAGCTGCTTCATGTTTCAAATTATCTATTTTTTCATAAACAGCTATCATTGGTGTCAATATTATAAATACCGAGATAATACCTAGGAAAACAGGAACTAAAATAGATCCCACTCCTGATGCCGTGGAGATATATGTCCACAATTTTTTTATTTTTTTGGCTTTAGCCATGGTTTCCGTTACTTTTTGACCTAAACTTTTATTGTTATTTTCATCCATGGCATATCACCACCTCTACTTCTTTAAATTATTAAAATCCTCCACCGCTACCAAATGAATCTAATTCTTGTTCAGTAACAACAACATTTATTCTCATTCTTCGGCTTCCACAAATAAACAAAGCCTCTCCTTGATTATATCGCTTGATACTTTCTTTTTCATTATCATTTAAATCAATTAATTTTGCTAAATCCTCAACAGCTTGTTTTTTTAGCCCCATAACTAAATAGTATGAAGCATTGTCAAAAATTGCCTTACCCTGAGTAATAACTGCAGGATCTGAAAAATCACTTGGTTGCTGTGTAATAACAATTGTTCCTGTGTTATATTTACGGGAACGGCGTTGAATTTGTGCTAAGAAGTCAGCACCTAATGTATTATTACCACTTAGTAACACATGTGCCTCATCAACCATTAAGACTGTATTAACACTCTTATTTAAGGTAAGACTCCATGCATATTTTAAAATGTTGAAGAATAATGCATTCCTAATGTTAGTATCTGCATTCATTAATTCCCGAATATTGAAAACTATCATTTCACTTTTTGGTTGTATTGTAGTATGCC
The DNA here is from genome assembly GCA_012521575.1 of Mollicutes bacterium. Classification (GTDB taxonomy): domain Bacteria; phylum Bacillota_I; class Bacilli_A; order RF39; family UBA660; genus DUPI01. The sequence goes on along the minus strand of JAAYMD010000043.1, from coordinate 14,650 downwards.
CATCAAAATAATATTTTAATTCTTTAACAATTGGTCGAATTTTTAATTCTAATCTTTCTAAAATTTCTTTTTCATGACTTTGTTCTGGCATTGATAAAAGACGGCCTCTAATGGTTGCATAAACATCAGTGAAAGTTGGATAATCTTTGGAAGTAAATTTCGTAAAATCGGTATTAAAATCCATTCCAAAACGACGATATGTATCTTGAACAACTTCACTAAACATCGTAACAACATCTTCATCAATTTGAGGATCATAGTATTTTAAGAAAGCTTTTAAGGTTTGAAGAGTTCTTGTTAAAACAGTATATCCTAATCCCTCTTTTACTTCTTCATCGTCATAATCTAGTACTACTTCTAAAGGGTTGATCATACCAAATTCGCCACCCTTACCTAAATCAATAAAGTCCCCACCAAAACGCCTTGTCATTTCTTCCAATTCACCTTCGGGGTCAATTACAACAATTTGATGATTATTTCTAAAATTACTGCGCAACAACAGTTTAGCCGCAGTAGATTTACCACTACCAGATGTACCCAAAATAATAATATTAGCATTATTTCTGTTATGTTCCTTTTTAATTTGATATAGGAATTGATTAAATAAAATTACTCCGCCAGAAAAATCAACACCAAGTAGTGTCGAAAGTCCTGGATCTTTAATGCTATCGAAAATAAATGGATACATTGCCGCCATTGTTGTTGAAGGCATTGGTGTACCAATTCGTTGTTCAATATCTTGCGGTGGATAAATCGGAAGAATTGATTTCAATACTTTTTCCTGTTCAAAGCGAAGAGGAAAAGCGCGCATTTCCATTGCTTCGATATAGTTTTTAACTTGCAATTTTTTACTAATAAGTTCCTCTTCAGAATCAGCAGTAATCATAATATGCATTTGAAAATCATAAATCTTTGATTGACTTGCTGCTAACATTGATACAAAATATTCAAGTGATTCATAGTCTTGACGAATACGCTCTTGAATAGTTCTATCTGGTTCTTCTTGATAGCGTTGTTTTAAATCAGCTATTTCTTTATTTATCATTCTTCTAAGTACTGAAAATGGAAGCGGTATATGTTTAATAACCACTTTGACTCCTGACATACTGGTAAGCGCTGATAGGTATCCAACATTTACCATCTTGGGATATGACACAACAGTTAATATTGTTGCCCATTTATCACTAATTATAAACTCACCTGGTCTAAATTCTAGCCCTTTGGGCGCTATTTGTTCCTTTATATTCATTATCCTATCACCGTTCCAAATGTAGTAGTTTGTCCACCATTTAAGAAATTATCTAAAATCATTCTTAGATCATCGTTAGTAGTTTGGTGAGACGAAAGCCCTGCACTAGCAAAGGCATTAATTAATACACGAATACGCTTTTGAATTAAATCGTTGTCTTTTTCTTTAAATAACAAGAAATATTCAGTATCAACAACATTATTATTCATAAACATATTCCCTTTATTAATATCTTCCATAATTAATTTGCGTTTAATCTGACTATTAACAGAATTATATAATAGTTGTAATTGTGATAAATAAACATTAATATCAACTGGTCTGTCAGCTGCTATAACCCAAAATTCATAATCAATAAGATTATATACATTTTTTAAATTAGCGATTATACTATTTTGCATTTCTTGATCTAAAATAAATATGTTTTTGGGCATAATTTTAACACCCGTTACTTTGTACCCATTATCCAACAAAATCATCCCATTTGTAATACTTTTTACAGGGATATCATCGCTTGTATATTTGCTTTTGATTTTCTTCGCCATTAGTAAAGCACCAACCTTTCCATACAAATTTTTGCCTTGTTGTATAAAAGATAAAGATATTTTTTAAAATGACTCGAATGTTGTGATAATTAGGTACAGGCATAACTAGAACCCCAGCAATAAGAGCTGGAGATAGGGCAATAAGTGCCATAATTAAATTTTCTAAAGGTAATGCCATTAACAAAATTAATGTAAGCCCCACTCCAATAAGGAAAATAGTTAAATCAATTGGTGTAAAAACACTAAATATTAGCATTGATCTTTTTGTGTTGGCAGGAATTAAATAATCTTTTTGATTCATCTAGTATCACACCCCTTTTTCTATTATTTTTCTGAATTTTCATTTTTCTTATCATTTGGTGGAACATATAAGCCACTATCATTTAATACATAACCTGTATCGGGATCTATTTTTGGAAGGTCATTGGATTTAGGTGGAGTAGCTCCCATGCCACCGCCTGTTGGTGGTGTTGGTGGCGCAGATGGTTCAGTTATTGGTGTATAAGATTCTAATGTTGGAGCTTCAACTTCACTATTCCATTTTTCATATGCATCATAAGCATCTTCAATTTTAGCATCTGATGGATATAACTTTCTTATCTCTTCATGATATTTTTTCAAATCTTCATATCTACCAGCTGCTTTACCTGATATTTGAACTGCTTTCTTATATTGTTCTTCCCAATGCGCCATCTCCGCTTGATCATTTCGACTTGCTGCTGCCGCATATCTACTTTGCGCGATTGCTACTGCATCTTTAGCTTTATACATTGTCTTTTTAGCCTTATCTAAATTTTCATATGATTGTCTATATTTTGGTGAAGAAAATAATATATCACTTTTCTTAATGTTTGGATCACGTTTTTTCGCTTCTTGAACTTTTTGTGCTATTTTTTCACCTTTTTTGATTAATTCTCTTTTCATAAGTTTTGCCTCGTCGGCACGTCGTTTAGCTAATACTTTTCCTACTCCATCAACATCAGCCACCTTTTCGGACCCAGCAATTCCAGCTGTTTTAAATCTTTGAAGGGCAACATCTTTACCTGCAGTCATATGATCCATAAAAGTTCCTTTTGCTTTTTCAAGATTGTATTGGAATCGTTCTTGCGCTTGATCTTTTCCGCCAATTGGAATTCTAGATAATCCTGCCCATCCTAATCTTCCAAGCGCTTTAGCACCACCAGCAATTCCAGCACCGGCAACAGTCATTCCAGCAGCTGCTGCTCCTCCAAGTAATGGCGCTCCTCCAATTTTTTTCATTGGGTTTAATGTAAACATTCCACTATCAAATTTAACTCCTGTAATGTCCGAAATTAAATTAGGCAATTGTTTAGCAAACAATAATGCACCTATAATAATGAAAATTTTAACAAATGGATTTGTTACAGGTTCTCCTGTACTAATACTTTCTATTGGATAACGCGCAAGTAATGAAATGATATAAATAGCAAAGAAAATACCTATAAGTCTAATAAATAAATCCAAAAAGGTTTTAATAACTGTGGTTAACCATTTTTTAAATATTCCGTCTTTACCACTTTTGGGATCAATGTAAGAAACAATTGGAATTGGTGCAATTAGTTCTAAAAAACCTAGTTTTACTGCACGAATGGAAACATCCACACAAAAAATTATCATTATCAATGCTACAACAACACCTACTGCAGTTGATATTAACCATTTATAGTTAAAAACAAATTCACCACTTTCTTTAGCAGAAATTAATTCCCATGATAATAGGGAATCAACATTTTTAGAAACTAAAGCTTCGCGCAAATTACTCATTCCTTTGTTTCCCAATATCGATTGAAGTTGACTTTCGCAATTTTCTGGAAACTTCACATCATTTGGATCATCTTGTACAATGCTATATATACTAGAACAATTAGGTACAACATTTTCATTTGGTTGGAAAAAGGCTGTAAAAACCTCGAAAGATAAAGTACCCATTGAATTGTTTTGATTTTGTTCTCCATTTTCTGATATATTACCAGTTGCACTTTGCAGTGGATAACCAAAAACAACTTGTTCTAGAACATGGTTTTTTAAAATTATTTCTTGTAAGTTATATGCTTGTTTAAACAAGATAGGAAAAGAAATAATAAATAACAAAACTAAAAAAACATTAAGAATTAATTTATTTCCTCCTTTTTCTTTTCCTGTAAATTCATCTGGATATATTAAATAATTCACTAATGAAAAAGTTAATTTAAACAACATAAAAAGTGCAAGCAAGGCATATATTCTATTTCCAAATGCTTCTATTGCTTGATTTGCAAATATGTTGGTATCTGCAATTAACATTAGTAAATTATATGCTTGATCTATTACCCACGCTATTAATCTATCAAATAACGCGAACATTGTTTTTATAAGCGATACAAATAAATCCCACATAAGGTCACTCCTTTTTATTCGCAGAACGGATCTTTATTAGTCAATCCAGGTACATCAGTTAGGCCTAAAACAAATTCAATTAATATTGGCAGTAAAATCAAGAAAGCTAAAATAAATAATCTTGTTGTAAATTTTTTATGAACGTTTTTAATAGCATCTTCATCACTTGATATGACTGCACCGGCATAACCAAAAATCGTAGCAATAATGGTGTATATTATCGCACCAACTTGAATGATAAAAAATGCATTTTTAAACCAATCTATTAGCTCATTTCCTAATAGATCGCCACAATCAGCTTCTTCAGTTGTACTTAAATCAATTCCTAATTTAGTGCCTGTTCTATTTTCAAAGTTTTCTACTTGATCTTTAGCAAGCTCGTAATCTTTACGTTCTGTTGAACAATACGCTTCGATTTCATCTTGTGTATAGTTGTTTTCAATGCACTTCTTGTAATTAGTTTGAGCACCCACACATTCTTCATCATCACCTGATGAACATATATTATTCATAGAATTATAAAGCGCTGTACACTTTTGTTTAAATTCATCAACTATATCAAAACATGATGCATAAGCATCTAGCGCTCTATTATATTCTGTAATGATAATTTGGGCTTCTAACTCTTGTTCTTCTGATAAATCATTACCAAAACTTGAATTTAATTTTTGCTGACGATCTTCTTCAGTATTATTGTGAGCATTTACCCACCACCAAGGACATTTGTAATCAATATCGTCAGAAAAATTTAAATGATCTTGTCCTATTTCTTTGTCATAACATAATGAAACTGGACAACGATTTTGCGTGTCAAAAATTTTTACGACTTCAAATTCGTTTTTAATACTCGCTCCTTTATTATTGGTTATCTTACCGTTTTTATCAATGGTTAATGTAACGGTTTCCCCGTTTTCCACTTGATACTCACAAGTAAGATTACTTGTAATCGTTTCTCCTGCTAAAATAGCTTCTTTAAATTTATATTTGGTATATTCTGAATTATAACTTCCTGACATATGTAAATAATCTTGAAAATCATTTATATATGTTGGGCAGCCATCAACATGATACCAATTTTCAATATAATAACTTTGAAAAGAAAGTGAAGTGTTTACATCTTTAATAGGAGTTCCATCTTTTGCAATTAACTGTGCACTTGATTTTCCCCAATACAAAGTAACTTCATCTTTAGTATTTATATCTTCATATTTACAAACTCTGAAATAATCAGCTTTTATCTCAAATTGGAATAAAAAAGAAACAATTAAAATGATTAGTGTCATTATTTTTCTGTTATGCATTATCCATCCCCACAATCTATATAATTTCACACATACATTATAACATAAAAAAAAACATTTATAAACAGTTTTATAAATGTTTTTTCTTTTACCATGTGAAATATGATATTTATAAGTAAGTTTTTTGTAAATTATTATCGAACATTTTATGATGCCCGATTTGATATAATATTTTGAGCACAATCCCAGAATCCACCTTCAATATCTCCTGTAATATCACCAATAAAACTAATTACAAATTTGGTGATAGTTACAACAAAGAATACTAAAATTGCAGCTGCAAGTCGTTTTATAAACGTTTGTTGTCCTTTTTTAATTTCATCTTCTTTTTGTGACATTACGGCTTTACCTAAATCCCACATTCCATAAACAATTAATAAAATAGGTACAGCTACTTGGATTAAAAAGATTATTACTCGGATAATTTCAACAATTGCCCCTGGAATTGTTAAATTTTCGCCACATGGAACATCTGCTGCTAACATATATAACATACTTTTACCTCCTCTTTGATATGCATATCATACGATATTTCCGCTTATTTGTCAACTATTATATGCTAAATAACCCCAAAATTTTATTCTTTTTAGTCATATCTTCCGTATTTTGTTTATCAAACCCTAAACGAGTTAAAAAAACATTTAATACATGGATATCAGATTCCCTTTCATTTAAAGGTGGCATATTAAAAAATATTTTCAATTTAGATTCATACTCAAAATCTAAAACATCCTTAGATGTTAATAAACTTTGATTTAAAATAACAGTTTTCTTTTTTAATTGTTCTAATTTTTTACCATTAATCAACATAAATTTATTTAACTTTATTATAGATGGCTCAATTAAATAAATAATTTCATGACATAAATTTTCTGCAACTGAACTGTCATTAATATCGATTAATATGACATCACTATCACTGTGTTTATTAACAATATTAGTTACAGAAGTATCATCAGTTGAAATTAATTCTTTGTCATGAAAATAATGGAAATCTCTTTTATTAACTTCAATTGCTGTTACCTTATAATTTTTTTCCAAATGTTTTTTCATCATATATACTAATGTTGTCGCTCCAGATTGAACAGTGACATTCTTCACACCGATAATTCTGGGACCAACAGTTGGAATACCAAATTTATTTGCCTCTTCTTCTCTTTCTGGGTCAATTAATTGATGAATATGAGCAACATCACGATAACTATTAGGGTGATTATATAGGTACATTATACCTTCTGCATTACGAGTGAAATTATAAATTCCTATTGATATTAAATTTGATTGATACTCTCTTGAAGAACTTTCAGGTGTATTGTCAAGCAACAATATCACCTTATCCATATCTAAAGCAATTGAAAGTTTTTGTAAATTTTTAATATCTTGATAATTTTTAATGGCGGTGATATCCAAAATCATTCTTTGAAAAAAGAAATTTTGGAAAGTTGAAATAATTTCTTCAACATCAAATTCACCGTTCATCTCTTTAATAATATCAATATCTAAATTTTCAATTAGTGATTTGTATCGATTAGTAACAACAACGTTCATAATTTCACCCTCTCAATTATAGGTCATAAATAACAATTGTTTGACCGGAAACAGGAAATTCGAAAAAATCAGCAATAACAGGTACTTCAAAATACATGTATACTACCACCGTATAAAAATAACCCTTCACATCATTATGGCGATAAATACAGTACCTAAAATCTGGATTAACTGACACTAAATAACCACCGGTCACACTAGGACAGCGAGAACTATTTAAAGGATTGGTTTTATAACCAATTTCCCTTAAAGTTGTATTGATTTCATTTTTCGCTGCCGTAGTATATCCTTTATGCTTCTCAATAATTTCAACAAGATGATTTTTAATTCGATACGTTTTGGTATAATTTAATGTACCTATTATAAGTGCAATAATGGTCGCCAAAAAAAACATCATCACCTTAATAAGAAAGGCAGTATTAATTGACTCCTTCATCTATCAACACATCCAATTCTATTTACTTAACCAAAATTATAGAGTCTCATTGTTTTGGAAAATACTGGTATTCTAAGAAACTCCCCTATTATGGGCAATTCAATATTCATGTAAGTTACTACGCCATATTGACGATAATTATCGCCTGCATTATATTGGTAAACACAATACTTATGATATGTCCCCTTTAAAATAGGTAATGGTTTTACTCCATCGCGAGTCTGACATGTAAAATCTGTTTCACTACGATAACCAATAGTATTTAGTAATCTATCAATTTCAGTAACAGCTAAACTGTTATATCCCTCGTACTTTTCAATTGCATTTATAATTATTGCGTTAACCTTAAATGCTTTATAATAACTTACAGTTCCCATAATAAAGGCAAAAACAACTAGTAAAAAGATGATGATGAGATTATACATGAATGCACTACCAAAACTTTCTCTCATAAAATTTCTTCCTTTATATTATTTGTACTAATTAGTTTTCACTTCGTTACGACATGCTTGATAAGCACTAGGATTGTATCCAGGATTACCACCGCTTTCACAAGCGTTACCATTCCATTTACCACCTGCATTCATACAACAAGTACGATCTCTAGTAGTTTTCATAGTTTGATTAATTAACGGTGTTACAATTGCAGCAATAACACCAATTAAAATAATTGCTACAACTGTTAAATTTGCTTCTCCTGCTGCTTCTTTCACTTTTTCACCTCCTATCCTTTCTTAAATTTCAACAATTTAATTATAACATAATAATATTTGCAAAATCAATATGTAGTGTCAAGTCTTAACACTTCAACTTATATATTCATCATCATCATCATCGATAATAACATTAATAAAAGAATACCTCCACCAGTTGCACCCAACATTAACATCGTTTTATTTTCCATTGTTTCTAGACGTTCTTTATATTTTTGTTCCCTTGCTTTATTTTGAAGCGAAGAAACAGTTCTAGAAAACATCATTAGTTGCTCTTGTTTATTTTCTTGAGACCCCAAACCAAGACGATATAATAAACGCATCATACGCATTGAATCTCGAACCGGATATTCTTTAGCAAAATCCATGTAAGGGTCAACCGTTGAATCTCCTGCCTCGATTTTGCTAACGAGGCGCTCCAGTCCTGGTTTGAAAATTTCGGGAGCTGTTTTAATTGATTTTCTTAATGCCACTGGCACAGTATAATGTTGAATTAAAATTTCAAGACTTTTTAAATAATATGGTAACATCAAATTAATATGATGCAAATTGTTTTTATAATATTTTTTTAACTTCGAATATTGCATTTTAAAAACAAGATATCCTACTATGAAAGAAAAAACAATTGAAATGAAATTTAAATTTGTCAAAAACACAAATATCATAAAAACAATTGTTACAATCCCATTTCTAACTCGTTGAGTATATAAATAATTAACATCAACATCTGCACCATATCTAACTTTTAACAAAAATTCATAATCTTCTTCCATAAGAAAACGAAAATACGGTTCAACATCATCAATAAATTTTTTGGTGCTAAGTTGTTTGTTAGTTTCCAATATATATAATAAAATTGCTCCAATAATTATAAACTCCATTACTCAGCCCCCACATTCTCATTATAATATTTTTCCCCATTTAATAAGAAATATGAATTAACAATTATAATTCCATGAAGTAATAATTGAACTAATAGGTTATCCAACATTTTTATATATGTTTCAACACCTAATAAAAATTGAACCAACATTACCATTAAATATAACACAATACCAAATTGAATAAATCTTTTATGGAAATTAGCACGTTCTAATCGATCACGATAAACATTTTCAACAAGCATATCGATATCCAGTGACATATTTTCTAAAGATTCCCCTGCATCTTTAGAACCTTCATTAGTAATTTGCAAGAATAATTGATGCATATTTTTTACAATGTAATAATCATATTTGCTATTCATATATTCTAGCGAAGCTTCAATTGTTCCGTTTTCATACGCCATATCAATCATGACTTTAACATCTGTTTTTACCGGATCTTCTAATACTCCTGATTCATAAACACCTTCTAACGCTTTAACAAAAGATTCGGTTGTGGCAAATTCCATAATAACGTTAGTGGTATATACTTGGATTTGCTCAAAAATAAATTCACTATAAATCCTTTTACATCTTAAATACGTTAAATATGGAATGATTGAAACAGCAATCACAGCATAAATTATGGATGTAATCAAACTATAAAAATACATATAAGTTATCAAAAAAGCTCCAGCAGCAAAAATACCTATCTGCATAGCATATTGTCTTGGAGTATATTCTTGCCCTAATTCAACAACTTTTTCTCTAACCATTTTATATGAATAAGGCGCATATTTATCATAAATATTAGTAATGTTTCGCCTTATATATTTGTAGACACTTTCATCGGTATTGGTACGATACGCTATTATAAACACAAATATAATACCTATCAAAATAAATGTCGTTCCTGGCCCCATAATAGACCTCCTTTACTCAAATAACACTTCTACTTTATCTTCATTAACTTTATGTTGTTGTGTATTTGATGTTTTGATAACATCATCTTCAACTTGATTATTAATTTGCTGATTGCTTAGTTTATTTGTTTGATTATTTGATTGACTGTTTGTTTGGTCACATTTATTATCTTCATCCTCTTCATTTTTTCCAAGTGTATCAAGCAATTCGTCATCCAAAATCACACCTTGAATTTCTAAGTATTCAAGCAAATATTTACTAGGTGCATTACGTACAACCCTTCCGGTAGACAATTTGCGATAAATTGTATTGTACATTGGTTTATTGTCTTCCGTAACATAAAATTCTGTTACTTCTGCAATTTCACGAACAAAACGTTTTGTTACTTTGTCTTGATATGCTCGAATGTATATTCCAAGTTGGATATATCGATAAATAGAAGTTAAAAACTGTTCGATATCTTGATCAGTTTCAAGCAAACTATACATACGATGAGGAATAGATGCAGCTTTATCGGCGTGGATTGTTGACAAAATATAGTGACCAGATGAAATTGAATTACGAACCGCCAAAACTGCCTCAGCACTTCTGACCTCTGAAAGTAATATCCATTTGGGATTTTGACGCATACATGTAACTAATACATCTGAATATGATGCAATGTTATTGGTTTTCATCGCAACTATATCACGGTGAGGAAAAATACGATGAAGATGCAACTCCAAAGTGTCTTCAACTGTAATAATTTTTTCGTTTTCAGCTGTTTTAGAAGCCAGATACTTAACAAGTTCGGTTTTACCAGAACCCGTTTCCCCACAAACAATAATATTACAATGCCCTTGAACACATTTTTCTAAAAATTCAAGAATATCCATTGTAACGTATTTATCTGCTAAGATTTTTTCTTTTTCCAAACGAATTTTAGCAGGTGTTTTACGCACAACAACGGCAATTCCATTTCGTGCCACTGAATCATGGACGAAATTAAAACGAAGCTCGGTTCCTTCGGCGTCCAAAAATGGATGTGCCATGTTAAACGTTTTTCCCATAACGTTTGAACATTGGAACGCAATTTTTTCAATTAAAGCATCGTTGATAGCGGGATTCTCAACACGATAAATACCTTTTGATAAGGTTTTTATCCATATTTGGCCGCCATTACTATAAGATATATCAGTAACATCATCGTTATCCAAATATTCTTGAAGCGGTCCAAAATCAATTTTGGAAAACATATTATCGTCCATATTATTCACCTTCTTCTACTATTGGATTTTCGTCTAAATTGTCTTCTGGCAACGTTTCATCTGGTAAAGTCTCTTCCTCAATTAATTCATCATTAGGAACTGTATAAGCATTAATAAAATCTTTTAAGTTTTGTGAACTAATTTGTGTCTCACCAGGTTGAACCACAGTCCCTCCATGTGGGACAGGAAATACTTCAACTGAACGCGCTTTAAGATACATTGCCTTTAATAACAAAATATTTAGCTCTGGTTTAAGACCAAATATCAAAATTGAAGGAGTACGTTGTTCTGAAGTGTTTTCAAAAACGTGTTTACCTGAAGCATCTTTAACTGCAATAACTTCAACGTTTTCGATTAATTTTCCAACCATGATTTGCCCTTCAACAGTTTCAGCTTTCATATAAATATCTATTTTATTTCCAGGGAAGATTGAATTACCATATGTTGTATCCATATTAACTGGTAATTTAACAACAACCTCTCCCTCTTTGATTTTTTCAAATGCTGAGTCTGGTAGTTCATCTTTTGTTACTAATACTTCATTATAGAACATACTACCTTTAGGTACGACTGTATTATAATTGGTATACTTACCAACAACATCGTAAACTGAAAGAAGAACATCATTACTTAAAACAATAGGTGCGACATCAATATAATCAATCATATCTTCAGTAATCAATGTTCGCGGTTGAATTGTTTGATTAGCAACAGGTATTCCTCTTACTGGTCGAACTTGATTTTCTATTTGTGCATTATACGAAAAGTATAATATTGCAATGATTATTATAACCCCAACAATCGTGACGGTATTTTTATTTCTTATAAACCTTTGTAAAGTATTAACAATATTGTTCATCTAAATCCTCCTTACTTACTATTTTTAATATGGTGTTTCTAGTATTGCACTTATCCTATCTTGAATAGTAAAGTCAACTACTTCTGAACCTGTGCTTCCTTGTTCAGAACTAGAAATTTCAATAGTAACTTTTGGTGGTTCTTCAACCACATCAAAAATCTTAACTACATAAGTTCTTGATAAAGAAGCATTTTCAGCAAATCTTCTAACAAAATTTTCTACAAATTTTTCCCTATCAATTCGAATCACCTCTTCATCTCTATACGCAGCTAAATCAACCGCATCAATCATCGCAGCTTCGGTAACTTCTTTTAATAAATTGTAATTATGTTCACCACTAATAGTTAATGACTGAAAAATGTATATGAAAGTGATGGTAAGAATGCCCATAACTACTACAAATACTCCCCAAAACGATTGTTGCATTTTTTTCCTCCTTCCTTATTCATGGATTAATCGCAAGCATTCCAATCACTGTTTAATCCACATCCAGAAAAATAATTACTAAACTCTTCTCTAATAAATTCACTTTTACATTCTCTACCTGTTCCTTGAATGCAAGTTAAGTTAAAATCACCATAGCCTCCATCTTGAGATCGATTATATGAACGAATACTCATTATTAACCTAGGAGTTAAAGTAATTTGATACATTGGTTCTCTATCATAATAAATTCTTTCTGGATTACTTAATCCCCTGCTATTTGTAATCAATGATACATCCCATCTCCAATTCCATCCTGGCGTTCGTCCATTACCATCTTCACCTGGAAAAGGATTAGTTAATGAGACTTGTCTAAAAATCACATTTAATTTTTCACATACTTCTCCTGGTAAGCATTCCATATATTCATTGATTACACGATAATTACATTCGTAATTTGTGCTGCATGAAATTATATCTTGATAATTTCCATTGAATGATACACCACTAAAGACATATGGATTAAATTTGTGATTACTACCAAAACTACTAAATGATAATGATATGTCATATTTTCCAGGTTCTCTTGAATAGTGAACTGGTAAATTGCCATATCCTATATCTACATATTGACCAAAGGGTTTAAAACTTGTTGAAACACCAGATGGTTTAGTTACATAACGATAAGTATAAGTTGGCAGATGGTAAGTCAATACACGCTGAGTATATTGCCTAACATTATCATTTGCAGGATATATCAATTCGTCTTCATAACATTCATCAAAATTTTTACATACATATTTGGGTGTTGTTAATACCCTAAAATAACTGTCGCGACTATAACTATTTCCAACATAATAATCGCTGTAAGCTTGGCCACTAACTGATGGTTCTAATTCTAAGTTGTTTATTTTATACATGTCTTCCTCAAAATTTAATCTTACTTGTGGCTCGAAGTGATCGTAGTTGCGCTGCCAGTCATTACATTTTTCAAGATATAGTAAATAACTGTCGCGCAATTCTAGCATATTATAATATGCATTTGCTGCAGCTTTAACTCCTGATGGCTCTCGTGTTCTTTCGTTTCCAGAACCATTTGTTGTACACCAAGATCTAGCTGTATATGGTCCAAAATCACCTCTAGTTGTTGGCTGAGGGTATTTCATATAACCATGATAATATGGAGTATCATCTTCTACACAATACCATGGTCCCCAACCTCCTCTACAAGTGTTTATAGTATATAAACACGGATTATATTTTCCATCATCATCTATTCCACCTACACACTGATTAGGACTTCCATATTTACAATCGTCCCAATCACGATCAGCATCTCGACAACAATTCAATCCATGAACATTGTAATCACAATAATAATCACAATTTCGTACAGAAGAACGTAGTGCCTCATCTCTTGATATTTCTAATATTTGTTGCTTTTTATACTCTTCCCATAATGCTGGCAAGCGTCTATTAGCTTCATCATAATCTTTTTGAAATTGTTCGTGTTTTATTTTTTTGATATCACTAGTTGTCCTACATTCACTTATTCCTTCAAAACGAATAGGTGACCATGAATCAGATCTTTCATATCCCACTGTGAAATGATTACCAGCTAAAACAGTAAATCCACTTTTAGGTAGCTGATAATTTACTTCTTCACGGCAGTAATAATCACAATATGGATTGTATTTAAACTCATCAACATAATAGTGAGTTCTGATATTTGAACGTGAAGCATTTCTGCTTTCAAAAATGCAATCCCAATCATCCTTGTCTTTTACATATCCTTTTGTTTTGTTTGTACATTTATCAGGACAAGAAACATCTATTTCCCATTCACATTGTTCTTCAATTGGAGGTGGAGAATAACATTCTTTTTCCCACAATGGATGAGTTTTTGGTAAAACATGACAGCATGTTGGTAAATGACTTGATGTTATTTTGCCTGCTTCATAAAGTTCTTTACAACATTTAGAGTAGTTTGAACTATTGTAGGCATCAGCAGCAACTAGTTCTGAACAACAAAGTGGTAAATCTTCATCGGTTATTTCGTTAGGCGCTGGACAGAAAAGTTCATCAAAACTAACGTGTCCTGCTCCAACACCATTAGTTGTTAAAATTTCAGCAGAATAATTAGTC
>JAAYMD010000042.1 GCA_012521575.1 Mollicutes bacterium | reverse complement strand
ATTTTTTTGAGATTATCGATAAATAAATTTTTATCAACATTAGTTTTAATAATGTCAGATAAGGAGACAATACCAGCTAAATATCCATTGTTGCTAACTAAAAGTCTTTTAACTTTGTGTTTTCCCATTAATTCAATCGCATCATTTACATTTTCATTTTTATCAATAGTAATTAAATTACGGTTCATATAATTTTCAATACAAGCATTTTCATCATTGTTGGTAATACAATTGATTACAATGTCTCGATCCGTAATAACCCCCACAATTTTTTGATCCTTGGCAATAGGAATAAAACCTATATCATATTCACGCATAAGGTGCGCAACATCGTTTAAATTGTCATTAATATTTGCCACGATTAGATCTTTACTCATAATATTTTCTAAAGGCATATTATCACCACTATTATTGTTATCAAAATAATAAAGAATATACATTCATATAATTAAATAACGGTGGTGATAGTATTAAAAGAAGGCTTAAAATTAAAAAAAAATATTTGTTACCTAGAATAAAAATTAAAATAAATAAAACTACGTTTTTAATTTGTATATTGATATTGATTGTTGTTTCAGTAAAATCATCCTTTTCATATATAAACACTAAAGTTACTCCAATTCTTATGGATTATGCAGAAGCAGAAATCAAGAGATTTTCCAATTTAGTTATTAATCGGGTAATTAGTGAGGTGATAAATGAAAATTTAAACTTGGATGATTTATTAATTATTACCAAAGACAGCACCAATGAAATTAAAACAATAGATTTTAATCCTATAGTTGTTAATCAATTATTAACCATTATTACTAAAAATGTTCAACAAAAATTAAAAGATGTTGTTAATGGTAAAATTGACAAAGTTGATATTGAAGAAACATTTGTTAATTATAATATTGAAAAATTAAAAAAAGGAATTATTATGGAAATACCATCGGGTGCTATTTTAAATAATGCGCTTTTATCAAATTTGGGTCCGAAAATTCCTGTTAAATTTAATTTAGTTGGTGAAGTAATTAGTCATATTGATACGAAAATTACTAATTATGGAATTAATAATGCATTAATGGAAGTAAGTGTTAATATTGAATTAAATGAACAAGTTATATTACCTTTTGTTTCTCAAAAAATGAAGTATAATGTTAATATTCCTATTGCTATAAAACTTATTCAAGGTGTTGTTCCTAACTATTATTTACATGGAATTAATACAAAGTCGTCAAATGTTTTAATACCGGTGGAATAAAAAAAAGTTGTGTGGTATACTTATATTGTTGGAATAGGAGAATGGTTATGAAGAAAAAAGTAAGGACTAAAATTGTAAAAATTGTTTTACTGCTATTTCTTCTAATTGTTATTATGCTTGCGGGATTAAAAATAAATAATAATGGTGGTATATTAAATAAAAAAAATGATTTTTTTGTAGCTGGTACTACTAATGTTGTAAAATTATATAACGAAAATTTTGAAGAAACGGGAACCATTTTTCGCGGGACCCAAGTAAAAGTAAATTTAAATGAATTAATTAATAGTGAAACTAATATAAAGTATTATAAAATTGATTATAATAATCAGGAATATTTAATTGAACAAAATAGTTTAGTTTCGAAATTGGAGGAGGTTGTTTTGGAAGAAAAATTATATGTTCGAACTCCAGTTACTGTTTATAATAATCTTGAAGATAGTAGTATTGCTACAATGATAAAAAAAGGAGAAGAAGTAGTGGTGCTAGGTTTTGATAAATTAGATGAAAATGGTAAAGTTAATAAATATAAAATACAATATGGAGATATAGTGGGGTATGTATATGGCAAATATTTAGTAAATAGTAAGGAGCTTGCGTTACTTAATTATGATGAAGAAGGTATTTATCAAGTTCATTTGAAAAGAGGAGATGTTCACGGTGGTGGTAAAGCGGGGAATTTAGATTATTATCCGCGAATAAAACCGAAATTTAAAGATAATGTTATGCCAGAAGAAGTAAAAGCTTTGTATTTAAATAGTGGTGTTGTTAAAAATGTTGATGAGTATATAAAACTTGCTAAAGAATATAACTTGAATGCCTTAGTTGTAGATATTAAAGATAATACCGCACCTGCTTATAAATCTCCTGTTATGCAAAAATATTCTCCTACAAATTACGAACATGCATTTAATTCTTTTGAAGATTATAAAAAGGCCATAAAAAAAATAAAAGATGCGGGGCTTTACGCTATTGGGCGAATAACTGTTTTTAAAGATTCTTATTTTATCAAAGATCATCCCGAAAGTGCGATTGTTGATACCGAAACACGTGAACCTTTTTTACACAATGGCTCTTACTGGCCAAGTGCTTTTGATAGAAAAGTGTGGGAATTCAATGTTGAATTAGCCAAAGAGGCTGTGCAGGAAATGGGATTTAATGAAATTCAGTTTGACTATGTTAGATTCCCTGATCGTACATATAAATTAGAACAAGAAGGCGTAATTGATATGAAAAATGTTTATAATGAAGATAAGGCCGAGGCTATTCAAAGGTTTTTAATGTATGCTGTTGATGAACTTCATGAGTTAAATGTTTATGTAGCGGCGGATGTTTTTGGTGAATCGGCACATCCTTACGTTACAGGATATGGACAATACTGGGCGGCTATATCAAATGTGGTAGATGTTATGAGCCCAATGCCATATCCCGATCATTTTAATGCTTATGAATATGAATTTAGTGAGATTGTATGGACGGTTCCTTATAAACTTTTGAAATATTGGGGAGAAAATTATGTAATACCTCGTCAAAAAGAAACGCCAAGTCCTGCGATTGTAAGAAGTTGGATTCAAACTTATGATGCTATTCGAACACCAAGAATTGAATATGATGCTGATAAAATTGCGGAGCAAATTCAAGGATTATATGAAGCTGGTTTAAATGGTGGGTATATGACTTGGAATTCTTCTTCTAGTTTAAGTAAATATAAAGAAGTCGCGCCCGCTTTTCTAAATGAGTATCGAGGAGGATAGGTATGAAAAAATATCAAATTGGCAATAACTATTATGAATTAATAGAAGAATATCGTGACGGTTTTGATTTAAATGAAGTTACTGAAAAAATGACTGATTATTTTGATGATTTTGATTATATTATTGGAGATTGGGCATATGGAAAACTTCGACTTAAAGGTTTTTGTGAAAAAGATAATCCTCGATTTAATGAAATAAATGATTATACAATGAAAGATGATTATTTAAAAAATAACTGTGCTTATGAATGTAGGTATTTTGTTTTAAAGAAAGTAAAAAAAGAAAAGATAGAAAAAGAATAGTTTATTTGGTATAATAATAAAAGTAGGAGTGGGATAAATGGAATTAAATGAAATGGAAAAATTTTACAATGAATATTCAAGTCGAATTAATGAACTTTGGAGGGTTCTTTGACTTAGATTCGAAGCAGAAAAAAGCTAGTGAATTAAAACAAATTATGGAAAGTCCAGACTTTTGGACTAATCAGAATAACCAAGAAGAAATTATTAAAGAATATAATAATTTAAAAAAGTTAATAGATGAGTTTAGCAGTTTAAAAGAAGAAATAAATAATAATTTAGAAATGATTTCGTTACTAAAAATAGAATTTGATGATGAAATAAAGAAAATGCTAGAAAATAATGTTAATAGTATTAACAAAAAATTTGATGAACTTGAAATATTAACATTACTTGATGGTCCTTATGATAAAGAAGATGCCATATTTGAGATTCATTCAGGTGCTGGAGGAACGGAAGCAAATGATTGGGTATCAATGCTTTATCGAATGTACTTTCGCTATTTTGAAAAAAAAGGTTATAAAGTTGAAGTATTAGCAGAGCAAAAAGGTGAAGAAGCCGGATTTAAAACAGTATCATTATTGGTTAAAGGAAATAATGCTTATGGCTATTTAAAAAACGAAAAAGGTGTTCATCGATTGGTGCGAATTTCACCTTTTGATGCTAATTCTCGTCGTCACACCTCATTTGCGTCAGTTGATGTAACGCCATTTTTTGATAAAAAAATTGATATTGAAATTAATGAAAATGATTTAACCATTGATGTTTTTCGAAGCGGTGGAGCAGGTGGGCAACATGTTAATACCACTGATTCTGCTGTTCGTATTACCCATATTCCAACAGGACTTGTAGTAACATGTCAAAATGAACGAAGTCAGATTCAAAATCGTGAAAAAGCGCTTGATATTTTGAAAAATAAATTATATAAATTAGAATTAGAAAAACAAGAAAAAGAATTAAAAAAAATAAAAGGTGGTCCAACTGATATTAATTTTGGATCACAAATTAGAAGTTATGTTCTACATCCCTATTCAATGGTTAAAGATCATCGAACTAATGTTGAAACAGGTAATGCTACAAAAGTATTAGATGGCGATTTAGATATTTTTATAAATGCTAGCTTAAAAATTAATGATACAAAAGGAAGTGGTGGTTAGTGTGGATTTAATAAGTATTCAAAACGTTACTAAAAAATATAAAACAGGTGTTACAGCCATTCATGATTTAAATTTATCCATTAAAAAAGGTGAATTTGTTTTTGTCATCGGACCTACCGGATGTGGGAAATCAACTTTAATTAAAATGCTTTATCGTGAGGAAAAACCAACAAGCGGAAAAATCCATGTTGGTGGAATAGATGTTGCTAAACTTAAAAATAATAAGGTATATAAACTTCGAAGACAAATTGGAGTAGTTTTTCAAAACTTTCGTTTATTAGAAAAGTCAACTGTTTATGAAAATGTGGCTTTTGCTCTTGAAATATTTGGAGCACCAAAAGATGAAATTCACCAAAAAGTAATTAAAGTGTTAGAATTAGTTGGATTAAAAAATCGAATTAAAAGTTTTCCAAACCAATTATCAGGTGGGGAACAGCAAAGAGTCGCCATTGCGCGCGCTATTGTTAATGGTCCCAAATTACTTATTTGTGATGAACCAACTGGAAACTTAGATGAGGATACAAGTGAGGAGATTATGGAAGTGCTTAAGGAAATTAATAAACTAGGAACAACAATTATTATGGTTACTCATGATCGAAAAATTGTTGAAAGGATGAAAAAAAGAGTTATTTTATTAGATGCTGGTCGAATAGTGAAAGATTATGAACCGGGGACATATAAAAATGCGAGCTATTAGGATAATAGGAAGAAGCATTAGAGATGCTTTTAAAAGTGTTTTTAGAAACTTTTCACTATCGATGGCATCGATATCATCAATTACGATAACTTTATTAGTTGTTTCTGTTTCGATGGTACTTTCGGCTAATGTAAATAATTTTGCTGTATTAGTTAAAAAAGATGTTACTATAGTAGCATTTATCGATAATACGGCAACAGATGAAGATATATTAGAATTGGAACAAAAAATTAATAAATTAGAAAATGTTGAATCGTATGAGTTTCAATCAAAGGAAGATATTACAAAAGAAATGATGGAAACTTCTGATGTTTTTGAAAATATTATGAATAAATGGACTTTAGAAGAAAATCCTATTCAGCATACTTTTTTAATTAAAGTTTCGAATATTGAAGAAATTGGAAAAACGGCTGAAGAAATAAAAAATATGGATTATGTAGTAGTTGTTAAGTATGGCGAAGGTATGGTTGAACAACTGGTAAAAGTTTTTGAGGTAGTTGAAAAAATAAGTTATATTACTGTAATATCATTAATATTAGTAACCGCATTTTTGATTTCTAATACCATTAAAATTACTATTTTCTCAAGAAAAACAGAAATTGGAATTATGAGATTAGTTGGAGCTACAAATATCACTATTAAAATACCTTTTATTATCGAAGGGTTAATTCTTGGTTTATTAGGTTCAATTGTACCTGTTGCAATTACCACATATGGATATCTGGAATTATTTAAACATTTTAATGGTCAATTATTCTCGCCATTTATTAGATTAATTAATCCAACTCCATTTGTATATTATATATCTGGTGTCTTAATATTAATTGGAGTATTAGTTGGTATGTTTGGTAGTTGGCGAGCAGTAAAAAAACATTTAAAAATTTAGCAAGTGTTATTAACGCTTGCTTTTTTGTTTCAATTTGCGTTGACACCGAAAATGGTGTTTGTTATAATGATTCTGGTTAAAGAATAAAAACTTCTACGTATAAGATGTAAAAAAATTAATGAAAATATATTTTTGCTAAAGATATAATTTGTAAAGAATGAGGGAAGGATATGGGTGATTATTTAACTAATATAAAAACAGGTCTTTTGCCAGAAGAAGTAAAAGAGAGAATAGAAAAAAATTAGTTAATAAGGATACTAAAGTTTATACTAAAAGTGCTTTTGAAATTATTAGTATGAACATTTTTACTTTGTTTAATTTTTTAAACGCAACTCTTGCTACATTTGTTTTATTAGTTGGTTCAATTAAAAATGTGGCTTTTATGGGTGTTGTTATATGTAATACTTTAATTGGTATTATCCAAGAATTAAATGCTAAAAGAATTGTTGATAAACTGTCACTAATTTCAGCAACAAAAGCGAAAGTTATAAGAGGAGGAAAAGAAGAAAAAATTTCTTTAAATGAGGTAGTTGTTGATGATTTGGTAATTTTAGAAAGTGGTAATCAGGTTTTTTGTGATTCGATTATTTTAGAAGGAAGTTGTGAGGTAAACGAATCATTAATTACAGGTGAATCTGATCCTGTATATAAAAAGGTTGGAGATGAAATATTATCAGGTAGTTTCATTGTCAGTGGTAAGGTTAAAACACAAGTTAAATCGGTTGGAAAAGATAATTATGCGGCAATCATTACAAGTGAAGCTAAAACAGTAAGGGTAAAAAAGTCGAAAATATTAAATTCCCTAAATAAAATTATTAAAACAATTTCTTTTGTAATTGTGCCGCTTGGTATTATTTTATTTTTAAAACAAATTTCTCTTGAAAATAATGTGTTGCAGAATGCTGTTGTCAATACAGTTGCCGCTTTAATTGGTATGATTCCTGAAGGTTTAATATTGCTTACAAGCACTGTTTTTGCAGTAAGTGTGATTCGGCTTGCTCGTTATCGTGTATCTATTCAACAACTTCATAGTGTTGAAATGCTAGCTAGAATTGATATCTTGTGTTTGGATAAAACAGGAACATTGACTGATGGAAATGTAGAGTTTGTTGATTTTATTAAAATAGATGATGATGTAAATGAAAGGGAAATTTTATCAGCCCTTGCTTTACATCTTGATTCTAATGCCACAACTAATGCTCTTAAAGAAAAATTTTGTTTAGATGTTTCTTGGGAAGTTGATGATATTATTCCATTTTCTTCATCTCGAAAATGGTCTGGAGTAAGTTTTAAAAAGATAGGAACTTTTGTTATAGGTGCTTTTGAATTTGTAGTTAAAAATCAAAATGAAAAAATAAAAAAGATAGTTAATAAATATTCTAGTAATTATCGGGTATTGTTACTTGCCAAAAGTAATTATGGATTTAATGGACGAAAACTTCCTAAAAATTTAAAGGTGCTTGGTTTAATCTTACTTCGGGATAATATTCGAAAAGAAGCAATTAAAACTCTTGAATATTTTAAAGAGCAAGAAGTTGATCTAAAAATAATTTCAGGAGATAATGTTTTAACTGTTCTTGATATTGTTAGAAGATTAGGTCTTGATATTACCAACAATTATGTTGATGCATCAACAATAGCAAATGATCAAGAAATGAGAGAAGCAGCGTTAAAATATGACATTTTTGGAAGAACTAATCCTCATCAGAAAAAAATAATTGTTGAAACTTTGCAGGAAAGTGGAAAAACAGTTGGATTTGTTGGTGATGGAGTTAATGATGTTCTTGCTTTAAAACAGGCTGATTGTGCAATTGCCCTTGGTAGTGGTAGTGATGCTTCAAAAAGTGTTTCAGAAGTGGTACTTCTTGATTCTAACTTTGATGCAATGCCTCATGTTGTTCATGAAGGGCGAAGAACTATTAATAATATTCAAAGGTCAGCTACTTTATTTTTAGTAAAAACCATTTATGCTACTGTTTTGGCGATTATTTTTTTATTTATTAATCTTCCATATCCATATGAACCAATACAACTTAGTTTAACAAGTGTTTTTACAATTGGAATTCCTGCCTTTATTTTAGCAATTGAACCGAATAATGAAAAAGTTAAAGGAAATTTTTTAACAAATGTTATTAGCCGGGCGATGCCTGCGGCACTCACTAATGTTGTAAGTACTATGTTAATTATGATTATAGGTTTAGTTTTGGGGCTTACTCTTAAAGAAACAACAACATTATCAGTTATCTTGATTGCATTTATGGGCTTTATGCTATTATATAAAATATCATATCCATTTAATTTGGTAAGAAAAATGTTAATGGTTTTTGTTATATTGGGATTTTTAAGTGGAGTTCTTGGAGCGCCAAATTTATTTTCATTAACTGAGTTAACTTTAAAGTTATGGATAATCATTGTAATATTAATTGGTGTAGCTATCTTTAATTTTAAATTTTTTACCAATTTATATTATAAAGTTAGAAAGAAATATCCAAAATATTTTGAATAAGGAGGAGAAGGTAAAATGAATGCTTTATTATTTACTTTAATAGCAGGTTTATTTACTTTGATCGGAGTATTAATTGTTAAAATTGTTAAAAATAATGATAAATTTGTTGATTTTTCCATTAACATGGCTTTAGGGGTTATTGGAGCTTTGATTGTTATAGAGTTGCTTCCTGAAGCTTTTGAATTGTTGCAAGAATCTTATAGAACTTTCATAACGATTGTAATGATTATTGGTTTTTCGGTTTTAGGTTTTCTTATAGTTATGGCTTTAGAAAATTTTATTCCAAATCATGGTGAAGGTCATGATAAAGAACTTTTTCATTTAGGACTTGTTTCAAGTATTGCTATTATCTTTCACAATATTATTGAGGGAATGGCGATTTATGCAACCACAATTGGTTCCTTTTCAACTGGGATGTTAATGAGCATTGGTGTTGGTTTACATAATATTCCGATGGGAATGGTAGTAATGTCTTCTTTGGATAAAGCACGTACCAACTTATTAAAAACTTCTACTATAATTGCCACAATATCACTTTCTACTTTTGTTGGTGGATTAATCATGTATTTTAATAATGGTATTTTAAACAATGATACACTTCTTGGTATTATATTATCTATCACCCAAGGAATGCTGGTTTATATTGTTATCTTTGAATTGTGGTCTCATATTCATTGTTGTAATCATCAAAAAACTAATATTTTAGGTATAATATTAGGTATTTTAATTTTCATTATTAGTCATTTATTATAATGAAGACAAAAGGTCTTCGTTTTTATTTGGGCATAGTGATAATGTATGGGAAAAATTAAATTAATAAAATTATTGGAGTTGTCCTAAAAAATTAGAAAGAACTAATAAGAAAAAGTTTAAAAACCAAACACCTTTACCCAAACATTAGTTCGTGGTATAATGGTAATGGTGATAAGATGAAAAAGATTATCATGCATATTGATGTTAATAATGCTTTTTTATCGTGGACAGCTGTTGATTTATTAAATAAGGGCTATAAATATGATATTCGAAATAGTTATGCGGTTATTGGCGGAGATGAAAGCAAAAGAAGCGGGGTAGTCTTGGCCCGTTCTACTCTGTGTAAAAAGATTGGAATAACAACTGGGGAGCCTTTGTATTTGGCTCGTAAAAAATGTCCGGTATTAAAAGTGTATCCTCCGAATTATAAATTATATGAAGAAATGTCTAATAAATTATTTCAGTTTTTAGGTAAATATACCCCGGATATTGAAGTGTATTCGATTGATGAATGTTTTATTAATTATACAAAAGTAAAAAAATTATATGGTGATGAGATTGCGTTTGCTTATAAATTAAAAGAAAAAATAAAAAAAGAATTAGGATTTACTGTTAATATTGGAATAGGCAATAATAAATTATGCGCAAAAATGGCATCTGATTTTAAAAAACCAGATATGGTTCATACTTTATATATGGAAGAAGTAGAACGTAAAATGTGGCCTCTTCCTATTGAAAATTTATTTGGCATTGGTCGTAAAACTGCACCTAAAATGAGGGAACTTGGAATTAATACTATTTATGATCTTGCTCATGCAGATTTTCAAAAAATGTATAAATATTTTAAAAATCAAGCTGGTAAGTATATTGAAGCGGCTAATGGTATAGGTGATGATGAAGTAATAAGTGAGGAAAGTGCGCCTAAAGGAATTAGTAAGTCAACTACTCTTCCAAGAGATATTGCTAATAAGCAAGAATTATATAAAGTATTAGAAAAAATTGCATCTAATGTGGCTTATTTACTTCGAGCGGAAAAAAAGTATGCTGGAGTGGTTGCTGTAATTGTTCGCGACAAATATTTTAATAATAAAACTCATCAACAAAAGTTAAAAAATCCTACTAATTTAACTAACGATATAATTAAAGTAGCGAAAAAATTATTTGATGAAGTTTGGGAAGATGAGCCAATAAGATTAATTGGAATTAGACTAGATAATTTAACAGATAATTGTCCTTATCAAATGTCATTATTTGAAGATATTGAAAAAAGAGAAAAAGAGGAAAAATTGGAAAAAATCGTTGATGATATTAATCAAAAGTTTGGGGAAAAAGCTGTAAAAAGAGCATCTTTTGTTAAAAAAAATAACAATGATGTGGTATAATTAATAAATATGGTAGGGTGATATTAATGAATAAAGATATTATAGAGAAAATAGCAAAAGATTTAAATGTTACAATTAAACAGGTAGAAGCAACTTTAACATTACTTAGTGAAGGAAATACAATTCCTTTTATTGCTCGATATCGAAAGGAAAAAACGGGCAATTTAAATGAAGAGCAAATTCGTGCTATTAATGAGGTTTATGAATATCAAGTAAATTTATTAAAAAGAAAAGAAGATGTGATTAGATTAATTGAAGAAAAAGATATGATGACAGATGAACTTCGAGATGAAATAATGCGGGCTACTAAATTAGTTGAGGTAGAAGATTTGTACCGCCCGTTTAAGGAAAAGAAAAAGACTAAAGCAACAGAAGCCATAAAATTAGGTCTTGAACCTTTGGCTAAAAAGATTATGGAATTTCCTGTATCTGGCGATATTGATACACTTGCTAAACCATTTATTAATGAAAAGGTTAAAACTGTTGAAGAGGCAATTCAAGGGGCCATGTATATTATTGCTGAACAGATA
Source organism: Mollicutes bacterium (assembly GCA_012521575.1). Classification (GTDB taxonomy): domain Bacteria; phylum Bacillota_I; class Bacilli_A; order RF39; family UBA660; genus DUPI01. The sequence goes on along the minus strand of JAAYMD010000042.1, from coordinate 3,059 downwards.
AGTGATAATGCAAAATATCGTAAATGGATTAGAAATTATACTTTTAGAAATGGAAAGATTGTTAGTAAAATAAAAAAGAATGCAGTTGATGAAAATAAAGTATATGAAATGTATTATGATTATACTGAAAACGTGAAACAAATAAAACCACATCGTATTCTTGCTATAAATCGTGGTGAAAAAGAAGGAATACTTTCAGTAAATATTGAAATAGATAAGGAAACAATTGTTAATTATTTAGAAAAACAAGTAGTAAAAAACCCATCATCGTTTGTTTTTGCAGTTATTAAAGATTCAATTTTAGATAGTTATAAAAGATTAATAAAACCAAGCATTGAACGTGAAATAAGATCTGATTTAACAGAGAAAGCAGAAGATGTTGCAATTGATAATTTTAGTAAAAATTTAGAAAAATTATTATTGCAACCACCTTTAAAAGATAAAATGATTCTTGGATTAGATCCAGCTTATCGTACAGGTTGCAAATTAGCAGTTCTTGATAATACTGGTAAAATGTTGGAAGTTCAAGTTATTTATCCCCATGAACCAGTTTTAGAATATGAAAAAAGCAAGCAACTAATGTTGGATTTAATTCACAAATATAATATTGATATTGTTGCTATTGGAAATGGAACAGCATCAAGGGAAAGTGAAGCTTTTGTTGCCGATGTTATTAAAGAAGCAAATCATAAAGTAGAATATATTATTGTCAATGAAGCTGGTGCTTCTGTTTATTCCGCAAGCAAATTAGCAGCTGAAGAATTTCCAAATTTGAGTGTGGAAGAGCGAAGTGCGGTAAGTATTGGAAGAAGGCTTCAAGACGCATTATCAGAATTAGTTAAAATTGATCCCCAAAGTATAGGGGTTGGTCTTTATCAACATGATATTTCCAATAAAAAATTAACTGAATCTTTAGATTTTGTTGTTACTAAGGCTGTCAATCAAGTAGGTGTAAATATCAATACGGCAAGTCCTTATCTTTTGAAATATGTTTCCGGTCTTAATAAAAGAAATATCGATAAAATTATTAATTATCGTGAGAAACATGGAAAAATTATGTCACGTGAAGAAATAAAAAAGCAAAAATTAATTACTGATAAAACTTATGAACAAGCAATAGGGTTTTTAAGAATTGTGGAAGGTGATAATCCTTTAGATGTAACTGATATTCATCCAGAAAGTTATGATGTTGCTATAAAGCTTTTAGAAAAATTAGGATTTACCGTTAAAGATATTGGTAGTGAAGCACTGGTTAAACAATTAAAAGATATCAATATTGATGAATATGTGTTGGAATTAAAAACAGATAAATACACTTTAGAAGATATTGTAGCATCTTTAACTAAACCAAATCGCGATCCAAGAGATATGATGGACAAACCATTATTTAGAAGTGATGTTCTAAAATTAGAAGATTTAAAGGTAGGAATGAAACTTCAAGGAACGGTTCGTAATGTTGTTGATTTTGGAGCTTTTATTGATGTTGGACTTTATAACGATGGTCTTGTTCATATTTCTAAATTATCTAAAAATTACATAAAACATCCAAGTGATGTAGTTAGTGTTGGAGATATTGTTGACTGTTATGTTGAAAAAATTCATGAAGATAAGCAAAAAGTATCTCTTTCATTAATTCCTATTGAATAATAAATATTGGCAGGAAAAAACAACATTTTTGACAAACCATTATAAACAAAAAGGTAGTGATTTGCTGGAAAAGTGTTTAATAGTGCTAGTGATCTTTTTTATAGGTATATTTAATGCATATGCTTTAGAGATAGCAAGTGAGCATGCAGTAATGTATAATTTAAACGATGGTACAATTGTGTTTGAAAAAAATAAAGATGAAGTAACAAAAGTTGCAAGTTTAAATAAAATTATGACTACTTTAGTTGCTATTGAGCAAATTGATAATTTAAATGAAACGGTTGTTGTTAACGATAATATGTTTTATGGATTATATGAAGAAGGGGCGGCAGTTATTGGACTTGTTAATGGACAAGTTGTTACTTATGAGGATTTATTATATGGTACTTTCATTTCTAGTGGTGCTGATGCAACCCGGGCATTAACTATTAGTTTGGCTGGAAGTGAAGATGATTTTGTTAAACTTATGAATCAAAAAGCAAATATTTTAGGGCTTACTAATACGCATTTTGTTAATGCGACAGGTTTAGATGCAGAAGGTCAAATATCGACTGTTGATGATGTAGCTAAATTATTAATGTATGCTCTTAAAAATGATTTATTCAAAACTATTTTTGAAAGTCAGACTTATGATTTTAAAGATTCATCATTAAAACTATATAGTACTCTTTATAATACATCAATTAAATATGGTATTGATACCGATATTATTGAAGGAGCCAAAACAGGTTATACCGATGAAGCAGGTTTATGTCTTGCCAGCGTTGCACACGATACCAAAAATGATATTAAGTATTTATTGGTAACTGCTAAAGCACCAGTTAATGGTTATCCTTATCATGTGGAAGACGCACTTAAAATATATGATTATTATTTTAGTAATTATAAATATTACAACGTAGTAAAAAAAGATGAAGAATTAATTAATCTTGATACCAAATATAATAAAGTAAAAAATATAACTATTAAAGCTGATAAGGATATTACTTTATATTATGATAATACCTTTAATAAAGATTTAGTGACATTTGATTATAATGGTCCAGAAAAAATAAGTCCCAATTTTAAAAAAGGTGAAAAAATAGGTACTATTGATGTTTATTATGATGATAAAAAAATCGATGTAATTGATGTTGTATTAAATGAATCAATCCCTTTTTCTTTAAGTGAATTTTTTAAAGAACCAGAAAATCTTTTTCCATTTGTACTTTTTTGGGGTGCTGTTTTATTAGTTATAGGTAGAATGCTAAAACAAAGTATGTGAAACTGCAATTTTTTAGTTGCAGTTTTTAACCTAATTAACAACAGAAGTCTCCCATCTTCTATAAGTGGGAGATGAATGTTACTTGACAATTCCTTCCTTTATGATATAATCAGTATTAGAGGAGGGAGTTGAGTAAATACAATGCAAT
>JAAYMD010000041.1 GCA_012521575.1 Mollicutes bacterium | reverse complement strand
TACAGTAGGTAAGAATTTAGTTTTAAAGAAGAAAAAGTAATGTTTATTTCATAAATACAATAAGTTGAATAGGTGATTTACATGGATATTATTTTATTACCAATAAGACCTAAATATGTAGAGGAGATATTTAACGGTAATAAGAAATATGAGTATAGAAAAACAATACCCAAAAGAAAAATAAAAAAGATTATTATTTATTCTACCTCACCAGTTATGAAAGTAGTAGGGGAAGCTGATGTAGTGAAAGTTTTAAAAGCAAAACCTAATGATTTATGGAATATGACTAAGAACTATTCAGGTATAGAAAAAGAAAAATATGATAAATATTTTTCGAATAGTGAAATTGCCTTTGCTTATGAAATTACCAACGTTATAAAATATAATAATCCTTACCTTTTAAAAGAGATAGGTATAGATTTTTATCCGCAATCATTTATATATTTATCAGAGAATAAGATTAATTTTGATTAAGTAACATCAATAGTTAATATAATTAATATTTTTAATCTATTTTAAGAGCAATAATTTAATGCGAAAGTTTAATTACATTTTGTTAACTACATATATTATAATTATTTGGTTCTAAATTTGTTTTTATGCTAAAATAATTATATGGTGGTCATATGGATAAATTAAAAGGAAAATTTATAGATTACATTACAAATGAAAAAAATTATTCGAAATATACGATAAAATCTTATGAAAATGATCTTGATTTATTTTTTGAATTTTTAAAAGAAAATCAAATCTTAAATATTAAGCAAATTGATTATTCTGTTATTAGGCAGTATTTGTTTGTTTTATATGAAAAAAAATATGCCAAAAAGACAATTAGCAGAAATATAAGTGCTTTAAGAAGTTTTTTTAAATATTTATTAATGACAAGAATTATTGATAAAAATCCAATGACCTTAATAAGTAATCCTAAAGAAGACAAAAAATTACCTAATTTTTTACATATAAATGAAATAGAAAATTTATTAGAAATTCCTGATATAAATACCCCGCTAGGACAGCGCAACAAGTTAATATTGGAAATTTTATATTCAACAGGAATTCGTGTTAGTGAACTTGTTAATATAAAAATAAACGATATAAATTTTTATGATACAACAATTAAAGTTATGGGCAAAGGTAGTAAAGAAAGATATGTTGTTTTTGGAAATATTTTAAAAAAAATGTTATTAGAATACATTAATGGTTCAAGATTACAATTATTAAAAGATAAAGATAGTGATTATCTTCTAATTAATAAAAACGGATCTAAATTAAGTGATCGTGGTGTTAGAATGATAATTGATAATATTGTTAAGAAATCTAGCATTAACAAGAAAATAAGTCCTCATGTTATTAGACATACTTTTGCTACACATATGTTAAATGGTGGTGCTGATTTAAAAGTTGTACAAGAATTATTAGGACACAGTAATTTAAGTACTACGCAGATTTATACACATGTGTCAAATGAAAAAATTCGAAAAGTATATCGTGACAGTCATCCAAGGGCCAAAAAAGGAGGTAGTAATAATGGCTAAATTGTATTTTCGTTATGGAGCAATGAATTCTGGAAAAAGTACAGCACTAATGCAAGTAGCCCACAATTATGAAGAAAGAGATCAAAAAGTATTAGTTATTAAACCTATGATTGATACTAAAGGAGATGATATGTTAGTTTCTAGAATTGGTTTAAAAAGGAAAGTAGATATCTTATTATCTTCGGATGAAACTTTAGAAAGTTATAATATCGATTATAGTAAAATATCTTGTTTATTAGTAGATGAAGTACAATTTTTAACTCCTAAACAAATTACTGAGTTATGGATTATCTCTAAATTGTATGATACACCAGTTATTTGCTATGGGTTAAGATCAGATTTTAAAACAAATAGTTTTCCTGGAAGTAAAAGGTTAATGGAATTAGCCGATGAAATAGAAGAAATGATTACTATTTGTAGATGTGGTAAACGCGCAAAGTTTAATGGGAGAAAAGTAAACGGAAGATTTGTTAGTGAAGGGGAACAAGTTGTTATTGATAATAATAATGAAGAAGTTACTTATGAGTCTTTATGTGGAAAATGCTATATGGAAAAAGTATTAAAAATTTCAAGGTAAAACAACAATGTTGTTTTTTATTTTGATTATTTAATTGTAATTTAAATATTATTTTGTTATAATTAAATAGTAAAAGAATAATAAGGAGGTTAAAGGCTTGGTAAAGTATGTTTACTCTTTTAAAGAGGGAAATAAAGATATGCGAGAATTATTGGGGGGCAAAGGTGCGAACTTAGCAGAAATGACTAACTTGGGACTTCCTGTGCCAAATGGTTTTATTATAACTACGGAAGCTTGTAATAAATATTATGAAAATAATCAAGAAATTAGTAAAGATGTAATAGATCAAGTATTTATTAAATTATCAGAATTAGAAAAAGAAACAGGCAAGAAACTAGGAGATCCAATTAATCCACTCCTTTTATCCGTTAGAAGCGGGGCGCGTGTTAGTATGCCTGGTATGATGGATACCATTTTAAACTTAGGGCTTAATGATGAAGTGGCAGAAGGTTATGCCAAACATCATAATGATTATCGTTTTATATACGACTCGTATCGCCGTTTTATTCAAATGTATGCTGATGTAGTTAAGGGATACCCTAGTTCAAGATTTGAAGATATTATTAATGAATTAAAAAAAGAAAAAGGAATAAATGATGATCAAGAATTATCCGCGCAAGATATGGTTACATTAACTAATAGATTTAAAGAAGCTTATGTTGAAATGGCAAAGGAAGAATTTCCTCAAGATCCTAAAGAACAATTAATTGGAGCAATCACAGCTGTTTTTCGTTCATGGAACAATGAAAGAGCTATAATTTATCGAAAAATGCATGATATTCCTCATGATTGGGGGACTGCTGTTAATGTTCAGGAAATGGTTTATGGAAATCGGGGAGATGATTGTGGGACAGGAGTTGCTTTTACTCGCAATCCTGTTACCGGTGAAAATAAATTATTTGGTGAATATTTAATCAATGCTCAAGGAGAAGATGTAGTCGCAGGAATTAGAACACCAAAGCCAATAGAAACTTTAAAGGAAATAATGCCCGACATTTACAATGAGTTTCAAAGTTATTGTAAAATTTTAGAAAACCATTATAAGGATATGCAAGATTTGGAGTTTACTATTGAAAATGGTAAATTGTATATTTTACAAACGAGAAATGGAAAACGTACAGCTAAGGCTGCTATTAAAATTGCCGTAGATATGGTTAAAGAAGGGTTAATCACAAAAGAAGATGCAATATTAAAAGTTGAACCAAATCAACTTGATCAATTGTTACATCCAAATTTTGATGAAGAATCATTAAATAAGGCAAGTGTTATTGCAACGGGCCTTGCGGCTTCGCCTGGAGCAGCTACTGGCAAAATTTATTTTACAGCTGAAGATGTATCAAAAGCAAAAGAGCGTGGAGAAACTGCAATATTAGTTCGTGAAGATACATCACCGGAAGACATTAAGGGGATGAAAGATGCTGTTGGAATATTAACAATTCGAGGAGGAATTACTTCTCATGCTGCCGTAGTTGCGCGTGGTATGGGTAGATGTTGCATTACTGGTTGTGAAACACTTTCCATCGATTTAAATAATAAAACATTAACAACCAAAGATGGAAAAGTGTTCAAAGAAGGAGATTATTTATCACTTGATGGTACAACTGGTAACGTTTATGGTGAAATGGTAAAAACAAAAGAACCAGAAATAAGTGGTGATTTTGAAGAGTTTATGAGTTGGGTTGATAGTATTAGAACTCTTGGAGTTAAAGCTAATGCTGATACGGTTCGTGATACAAAACAAGCTTTGAAGTTTGGTGCTGAAGGGATTGGACTATGTCGTACTGAACACATGTTTTTTGAAAAAAATCGTATTTTTTATGTAAGAAAAATGATTCTTGCAAATAACGATGAAGAAAGAAAAGATGCCTTAAATACGCTTTTGACAATCCAAAGAGAAGATTTTGAAAGTATATTTAAAGTTATGAATGATAAACCAATAACTATTAGATATTTAGATCCACCATTACATGAATTTTTGCCAAAAACAGAAAAAGAAGTGCAAGAATTGGCCAAATCTTTACAAATAAGTAGAGCGGAGGTAATAAATCGAATAGAAAATTTAAAAGAAATAAATCCGATGATGGGTCATCGTGGATGTCGTCTTGCAATTACTTATCCAGAAATTATAATTATGCAAACAAAAGCAATAATTGAAGCAGTTATTAATGTTGCGTGGTTAGGCTTTACAGTTGTGCCAGAACTTATGATTCCGCTTGTTAGTGATGTTCATGAACTGAAATATTTAAAAGAAATAATTATTGATACGGCTAATAATGTTATGAAAGAACACGGTGTTAAAGTAAAATATAAAATTGGAACAATGATTGAAACTCCAAGAGCATCTCTGTTGGCTGACGAAATATCACCTGAGGTTGATTTCTTTAGTTTTGGAACCAATGATTTAACACAAATGACTTATGGGTTTTCCCGTGATGATGCAGGTAAATTTTTAACTGATTATTATGAAAAAGGAATATTTGAAAAGGATCCATTTGAACGATTAGATTGCGATGGGGTAGGTAAATTGGTAGAAATGGCTGTTATTAGAGGGAAAAGTGCTAATAAGTCTTTAGAACTAGGGATTTGTGGAGAGCATGGTGGTGAACCATCAAGTATTGAATTTTTCCATAAAGTTGGACTAGATTATGTTTCATGTTCCCCATATCGAATTCCAATTGCTAGATTAGCCGCTGCGCAGGTCAAATTAAAGGAAATATAAAGTTATTAAAGGTACATTTCAAACTTGTACCTTTTTTGATGGTTTTTATAAAACAATAGAATTGTATATATAAAAAGTATAGTAAATGCAAATGTAAAGTATAAAAATGTATATAAAATTTTAGAAAATACATGTCAAGGAATTATTAATCTAATGGCTATTTTCTTTCGTAAAATTCGACAATATGATATACTTATAATATGGTGATTGATATGAAAAAAGTGATGGATAAGATTTATCGGTATTTAATTTTTGTAATAGCAATGTTTGTACTTGCAGCAACTTATAATATGTTTTTATTATCTAACAACATTGTTACAGGTGGAGTTAGTGGAATTGCCACAATATTTCAAAATTATATTGAACCAAGTATATTAATTTTTATGGTAAATATATTGCTTATTGTGCTAAGTTATCTAGTACTTGGTAAAAGGGCAACAATTAGTTTTATTGTTGGAGCTTTGATGTATCCGATTTGTGTTAAATTAACTGCCAATATTCACAATATCATTCCAATTAACAATAATGATATGCTTTTAAATATTATTTTCGCAGCTGTGCTAACTGGATCGTCAATTGGCTTTATTATGAAATATGGTTTTAGTGCTGGAAGTACAGATATTGCAGCATGTATTGTTTCAAAGCTATTTAAAATATCAATTGGTACATCTTTTTTAATTGTTGATGGGCTAATTATTTTTGTTGGCGCTTTTTTCTTTGGTGTCATCAATACGATGTATGCAATTATTTTTATCTACATTTATAGTATTGTAATTGATAAAATCTTGCTTGGAATATCGGATAATAAAGCATTTTATATAGTTACTGATAAAGAAGAAGAAGTAAAAAATTATATTTTAAATAATTTACATCAAGGAGTTACTATTTTAAGTGGCCGAGGAGGTTATGAAGGCACTTCTAAAAATGTTATATTTTGTGTAGTATCCCTTAAAAATTATTTTAAATTAAAAGAAGGGATTAATAAAATAGATAAAGATGCCTTTTTTATTGTTACTGATTCTTATGAAGTAAAGGGTGGTGCTTAATGAAGTACCAAAAAAAATTAAAGGAATATTTGATTGTTACAGTTGCAACCTTTATTGTTGCGGCAGCTTTTAATACTTTCTTTTTACCATTTAATATGGTAATAGGAGGTAGTAGTGGGGTTGCGATTATTTTTGATTATTTATTTCATATAAATCCCGCTACAACTGTACTATTGATGCACATTTTAATATTAATTCTTGGATATTTTTTATTAGAACATAAATTAATTATCCATTCGATTTATGGTTCGTTTGCATATCCATTTTTTATTCATTTAACCAGTCCGCTTCGAGATTATGTCTTATCATTAAATGTTACTGGTAGTGATGTTATTGTTTTTATTATTTTTGGTGCTGTTATTACAGGAATAGGATTAGGAATAATTTATAAATATGGTTATACAACAGGCGGAAGTGATATTATTGAGCACATTTTAAACAAATATTTAGGTATAACGATTGGAACAGCAAGTTTTTTATTCAACTTTATTATTGTTACCGTTGGTGGTTTTACGATAGGTTATGAAAAACTGTTATATACTGTGTTAATTTTATATATTAGAGGTATTTCTACTGATAAAATTTTAATCGGTAATTATTCCAATAAAATTTTTTATATTATTACTAAAGAAAGTGAACAAGTCAAAAAGTTTATATGTAATGAATTGCATCTTAAAGTTACGCAAATGAATTCCATTGGGGGGTATAGTAACACCGGAAAACCAATTTTAATGTGTGTTGTTTCTAATCGTGATTATTTTAAGTTAAAAGAAGGAATTAATAAAATTGATAAAGAGGCTTTTTTCTTAATAACACATGCTCATAATTAATTAAGCATGTGTTATTAAGTATAAAATCATATTTTCAAGTTCATTTATCAACCTACTGAAATTTTGTTGTGAGAAAAGGTTGAAGATTTTGTAATTCTTTGAGATAATATAATTGGTGATAATATGAAAGTACTTTGTTTAGGACATGCAGCATATGATATTACAATTCCTTTAGATGAATTTCCTAAAGAAAATACCAAAAATCGTGTAAATATGCGCGTTGAATGCGGCGGAGGCCCAGCATCAAATGCGGCCTATTTACTTGGTAAATGGGGAGTAGAAGTTTATTTTGCCGGTGTTGTTGGGGATGATGAATATGGTCAAACCATAAAGCGAGAGCTTGAAAGCGTTAATGTTAATACTGATTATTTAGAAATTAATCCCGAATTTATAACAACATCTAGTTTTATTATAGCGAACAAAAGCAATGGTTCTAGAACGATTTTAACATATCGACCAAAAGAAATGAAAATGAGTGGTTTAAATTTAAATTTCACTCCAGATGTTATTTTAATTGATGGTCAAGAATATGAAATTTCAAAACAAGTATTAAGAGCTTATCCAAATGCTATTAGTATTATTGATGCTGGACGGGCAACGCCTGAAATTATTGAACTATCAAAAATGGTTAATTATTTGGTTTGTTCTAAAAGATTTGCTGAAGAGGTAACAGGTATTAAAATTGATTATGACAATAAAGAAACAATAGTTAATCTTTATAATAAATTAAAAGAAATGTTTAAAAATACTATTGTTGTAACTTTAGAAAAAAAAGGTTGTCTTTATGAAAAAAATGGAGCAATTAAAATTATGCCATCTATTAAGGTAAAAGCTATTGATTCAACTGGAGCAGGAGATATCTTTCATGGTGCTTTTACTTATGGGATTGTAAAAAAGATGGAATTTGAGCAAATTCTTAAACTTGCTAATATTGCGGGAGCTTTATCAGTTACAAGAATTGGTGGTCGAAATTCAGTATTTAGTTTAGAGGAGATAAAAAAAGTGTATGGCGAGATTAGATGAGGTTATTTTCGTAGACAACCTTCCCAAACTTGATTTGCACGGGTTAGATAGAAATGCAGCACGCATGTACATTAATGATTTTATCAAAGATAATATTATTATGAAAAATGAATTTGTTCTTATTGTATATGGAAATGGTGAAGGTGTTTTAAGAGAAGTAACTCATAAATGTTTAAGTCAAAATAACCATGTTATAGACCATAAGATATTGTATTATAATTCTGGTTGTACCTTAGTACAATTAAAAATTGAATAATTAGGTAAAAACTGCAAACATTTGCAGTTTTTATGTGTTTTAATTTAAAATTATAAAATACCTTGATTAAAAAAGTTAAAATTTGACAAAAAATATTATGTGTGTTATTATAGACGCCATTAATAAAAAAAGGAAATGAAAAACGGTGGTAGCAAATATTTAGCATGCAAATTTATTGGCTTGACAATTATGTAATGTTATGTTACCATAAGAGGCAATTTTGAAGGGGGAAAAATTATGTATAATGAAAGAAATAGTGAGTTTTCAATTAGAGACATTGTTTTGCAACTATTGTTTGTGGTACTATTTGTATTTATTTTAGTTTGGTTATTTCCAACTAAGGGAGATATTAGCAAACTTGCAAATAAATCTAACAATAGTACCGAATCATTAGATCCAATTCTAGTTAGAATTTTTAACGATAATTTGATGTTGATGAAAGAGGCTGGAAAAGAATATTTTACTTTAGAACGCTTACCTGAAAAAGTTGGTGACAAAGTTTCGATCACACTTGGACAAATGCTTGATAAAAAACTATTGTTACCATTTGTTGATAGTAAAGGTAGACAATGTGATTTAACTAAATCATTTGTTGAAGTTACAAAAACATCTGAAACTGAATATTTGATGAAAGTGAATTTAAGTTGTACTGATACTGAAGATTATATTTTAATTCCAATGGGGTGCTACAACTTCTGTGAAACCGCTATTTGTGAAAAAGAAGAAGTAAAACCTATTACAAATCCTGGTGGAAATAAAGATACAACACCAACTCCAACACCAAAAAAACCGCAAGAACCAAAGGATCCTAAAAAACCGCAAGAACCAAAGGATCCTAAAAAACCACAAGAACCAAAGGATCCTAAAGAACCACAAGAACCAAAGGATCCTAAAGAACCACAAAAACCAAAGGATCCTAAAGAACCGCAACCAGAGTATTTATATGAATATACAAAAACACTTGATCCTTATTTCACAGATTGGGGTAGATGGTCAAGTTGGAGTGAAGATTATGTGAGAAAAACACCAGTTGTAGATGTTGATACTTATACGTCTAAAACAACTGTAAAACTAGATACAGGAAAAATAAGAGTTATCGAAACTCAAGTTCCATATACAGATATTGAGAAAGTTATTGAAACTTCTCAAATTGAAAAGCAATGTGCCAAGTGGGAAAAAGTTGTTGTACCAACAGGACAAGTTAAATATTTAGTAACCAATGATTGGAAAAAAGTTGGTACAGTTCAAAAAGCAACACCACCTAAAGATACTGATACAGTTAGATACTTTAGAATAGCTGATTCAGCAGGAGATTCACAAAATTGTAATGGAGATTGCTCTACTATGTATGCAACATATGAAGTTTGGGAAAGAGTTGTTGAAACAGTAGAAGTTAAACAAACAAAAGAAGTATGTTCTGCCTACAAAATAAAATACACACCAATCTATGTTGATAGAGATGTTACAAAATATAAAACTTTCACTAAGTCAATACCAATTTATGAAGAAATACCTGTAGCAATTACATACTATCGTTATCGTGAAAGAGAATATATAGAAGGTGAAACTATCACAAAATGGAGTAAATATTATGATAAAGAATTGTTAGATAATGGTTTCACATATACTGGTCGAAGAAAGCTTATTCAAAATTAAAGGGGGTTATTTAAATGACTGATAAAAAAAGAAATGAAATGAATAACGAAAAAATAGTAAAAAAAGAATCAAAAAATAATGGTTTTGTCTTTATATCTCCTGATGGACATCGTGTTGTTGATTTTACTCAATT
>JAAYMD010000040.1 GCA_012521575.1 Mollicutes bacterium | reverse complement strand
TTCCATTAGTACCATCACACAAATGAAAACTCATGGCACCAGAAGCAGATTTAACAGATTTAAATTCATCAAACGAAAGAACTTCTGGAAGATAATGTTTATATAATTTTTGACTTTCATAATAGGACATAAAAATTTTTTGAACAGTATTAGGAGAAACGTTATTATCAATAGCAATATCTTTTTACTTCTTTTTTTAGTTAAATCAACAGCAATAGATTGTTTAGTGATATTAGAAATAAAGCAACCATAATTAACCAAAGGGGTTTTACAAACAAAGGAAGAATTACAATGTAAGCATTTAATTCTTTGTTTTTTCAAAAAAGTGTAGCATATGATAGATTTCTCTAAATATTTTGAGTATTAAAAAGGAAAACCATGTTCATATCTTTAGTAGTTCATGTTATAATTATAATGATGGTGGGTGATGGTATGAAGAAGTTGTTAGTTGTAATAATGGTAATGCTTATTATAACTGGTTGTAAAAAAAATGAAGATATTGTTCAAAAAATAGAAATAGAATTTGACAATGATTATTATCAAGTTGCATCACCTTATAAACCATCAATTAGTGGTAATTATGTTGTTAATAATGTTTTAAATAATTATGACGTTAATGATATTGAAAATTCATTTATGATGTTATCAAGTAATTATTTTAAGACTACCAATTCTTTTTATCAAGCAGGGCAGTATTTAACTCGCGATGAATTAAAAGAATTGTTGTCGGATAATAATTTGAATAACAATGAAGAAATTATAATTAATGATATTAAAATTAAACCAATTTATATTTCTAGTATTCATGAACAAAATTATTTAACACCTAATGGTAATTTAAAAGGAGTAACAATTGGTTTGATCATTAATCCATACCAAGCATACAAAACAATTTATGGTAGTTATAATTATGAGATTGTGGAAATGGAGACATTGGAACCCCTTATTTATGAAAAAGCTAATGATATAGTTAAATATATTCGCGCTAAAGAGGAATTGAAAGAAGTAAAATTGTTAATTGGAGTATATATTCAAAATCGGCCAAATAGTATGTTGCCGGGAGGTATTAAATACTTTGGCCTTGCTGATAAAGAAGAGGTTAAATTAACAAAAGTTAATTTAGAGTCACAATATTTTAATTCAAAGTATGTTTTAAATAATGATATAAATCTTTATAATGCTTTTAGTAATTTAGAAAAGCAAATAAAAAAAGTTAATGACACTATTAATGTATCAGGAAAAGGATTATATTATAATGACCAAATTCAAAATATAGAAATAACTGTTTACAGTGGTATTTTTAGTAGAGGAAAACTTTTATATTTATGTAATGTTATTAGTGACGAACTAGCGCATTTTGATAATCAAGTAAATATTAAGGTTATTATTAAATCCGGTAATGCGAAAGTGGCATTTATTCATAAAAAAGGTAGTAGTTTAAAAAGTAATGTTTATATTTTAGAAGGATAGAATGCGGTTAAAATGATGTAAAAAACTTATTTAAACTCCCAGTGAAACATAAGGAAAAAGTAAAAAATTATGTTTTAATCAAATTATAAAATGCAATTATTGATAATCATTAATTGTGTTTTAAATTGATGGAATAAAAATAAATTAAAATCAATGACATAAAATTAATTAAAAATAATATAGCACTGTTATGCTATTAAAATTAGTAATAATGGTGAAAATTTAAAAGTGATTATAATAAAAAAAACTAATAATATCTAATTTGCACATTTTCTAAAATTGTAGTATAATGATTGGCGATTGGGGGAAAAACGATGAAATTTGTCAAAAAACACAAAATAATTTTGATTATTTTGTTTATATTTTTAATTCTAATGTTTTTCGCTTTTATGGGGATTAAAGAGTTATTATACCCAGATTCTCGAAAAGATTTATATGGTGCGAGATTAGATGGTATTACACAATTTAATGTTGATAATGAAAGACTTAAAAGTATAGGGAATATATTATTAGAAGATGAGAATATTGACAAAGTAAATTATAAATTAACGGGAAGAATTATTAATTTTATTATTTATATTAAAAAAGATTTAGATTTAGTAACTGCCCAATCTTTTGCTAACAAAATTTTAGAAGATTTTAGTCAAGAAGAGCAAAAATATTTTGATTTTCAAGTTTACATCGTTAATAACAATGAAGAAAGTGAAATTTATCCAATTGTTGGGTATAAACACA
>JAAYMD010000039.1 GCA_012521575.1 Mollicutes bacterium | reverse complement strand
TTCTATATCCATTATATGAATTATTCCATATTTCTTCATTTGCTCCATATTCTGATTGTGATAGGTATGCTACTGCTCCCCATTCGGTATTCTTCATCATATGCGTATCTACTTCACTGGCATTCCATCCATATTTACTATTATTTTTCATATTAAGCGCAGCATCAAACTGATGACCTATTGACATATCCCTTAATGAGCTTGCATTTGGTACTATATTTATATCATCACTACTCCCGCTTGGTTCAAACTTCGCTACCCAAAATCCTGCCAGCTCTTCCTCTCCAAATGTGAAGGATGGGTGGATTAAATAGCGCATACTTGTATCTCTTTCTCCATAATAATATATATTTATTTCTAATTTAGTTCCATCGGCTGTCTCATTTGTTATTCCTTTCAAAAATTTTATTTCTATATTTCCTGCATAACCTGAACAATTTGAATGAAAACAACTTGTTATCTTATAGGCATACCTCGGTATCCATACCCAATAACTTCCATCTTTTGTCTTGGCATTTGCCCATCTCTTTTCATTATAATCATACCAATCTTCATCTTCTTCTGTTGTTTCTATCTCATTTAATTCTTCATCCCATTTTATCAGGGTCATCCCACTTGTTAATACTGGTTTGTTCACCCCTTTTTCTTCATCAAATTCAGGAACTATAATAACTCCTGAATCATTATTGTTACTATCACTACTACCATTAATTATACATTCATTAATTTCCTTTTGGGTTACTATTACCTCAGTTTCACCATATCCTTTTTCTGCACAATATGTTCCATCATGAATTGCTAGTGCAATTTCTCCTTCTTTATTTATTCTTATTTCCCCATTTTTTGGTTTTTCTCCTTTTATTTCTAATTCCTTATTAATACTAGAGGTTTCTTCTCCGTTTTCATATGTATAAATTATTTCTTCAAAAGTCCCCTACAGTACTTGCTTGGCATATTCTAATTCAGCAGCTTTTACCATTGCATATGCTGAATTTTTAAATGCTCCTTGTTTAACACCCTCTATTGTTTTTAATACTAATGGTACGGCTATTACCATAATTAGTGCTAGTACAACTATTACTGCAAGCATTTCAATTAAGGTAAATCCTCTATTTTTTTCATTCATATATCTTACCTCCATACATCTATTATTAATACAATAATAGCAAAGCGCTTTAGCATCGTCAATGCTTTTCGCGATTTTTTGTGAAAAACTTAAATCATTTTTTTACATCAATCTTTATGTTTGTTAAATCATGACCTTATCTATTATAATTCTAAACTAAATATCTTAATTAAAAAAAGGCATAAAATCAATTATGCCCTTTATCAGATTTTTCTATGATTATTTAATTTATCTATAACTTTAACCTTTTTATCAATACAGGATTATTATCAACATACTTTTCATTAATTTTGTAGACAAAATTTTTGGTATCATCAAACATATTCTTCTTCGTATCTCTATCTTTGATAATAACATTTTTATCAAGTAATGGTTCAATCATTTCTTGATATACTTCTCTAACTTTTTTCTTATCATTATGACGATTATAATAAACTGTAAAATCACAAACTGTTTTTAATGATTTCATCGTTAAAATATAATGCAAAGTTTGTCTTTCTAAAATGGTTAAAGAATAATTAATACTTGATTCAATTGAATTGATAATGTGTTCTTTTTCCAACTCAACTTTAACATTTTCAAGCATGTAATTTAAAAAATAAGTCATGTTATGAAATTTTATAACATCTCTTATTACACGATAATATTTATTTTTATCTAAAACAATTGCGCGATTAAAAATAAGATATGGATATGCTTTATTATTTAATAAATACCACATACTCGTTGTTCTAGCCGTTCTTCCATTTACATCATAATAAGGATGAATATATATGAAATAAAAATGGGCAATTTGAGATTTTATATAATAATCTGTATGTGTCTTCTCCCCGGTATTCTCATTTAAATAATTTAACAGTCGATTCATATATTCATCAATTAATTCAGATTTTATCCCTTCATCTGGCTTGGCAATTATATTTAATGAATGATAAATATAAACAGGATCAAGTCGATAATAATTTCCCATTCGTTGTTCTTCCTCTTTAGCTAATAGCCCTTTTGATAATATCTTATATAATTTTTTTAAATTATCTTTGGTAATATTAGGAGTACCTAATATATATTTATAACCACGATATAAATTAACAATTCTTCTTCTGCGCTCT
>JAAYMD010000038.1 GCA_012521575.1 Mollicutes bacterium | reverse complement strand
TTAATTTCCAATAGAAAATTGCTCCTTGTTTAAGAATTTGTTTTAATATGTAATTTAATGTTTGAATAATTTTTAACGCGCAATTCAAATTTTAATAGCAAAATTCGTCAATAAGTGGTATAATTAATTTAGTAATGGATACGTAAGTGTAATAATAACCTACTTAGAAAATCAAAAAATTTATAATTATTCATATATATAACAAACTACTAATAATAATTTTTAGTAGTATTGTTAAAAATAAAAAGAAAGTAGGTATTAAATGTCTGAAAAAGAATTAATTTGTGAATTTATGTACAATGGCTGTGATATAACAGCCTACCATGGAAAAGTTGAAGTTGTTAGTACCGATGAAAGTAAATTGATTGATGGAAGAAAAACCGCAATTGCCACAACTAGAACATTTAGTTGTACTAATTTCTTGGTTTTTTGCAAAGATTTTGCTTATCTTGCTCATATGCTTCCATCAGAAACTGTTGGTATGAATAATAATTTTGAATCTCGCCTTGATGAACTAAAGCGCATCATTACTCATTTTAATCCTGATGCAATTAATGTTTTGATTTCATTAGGTATATCAACTCCTCATCCTAACAAAAAAGATTTTCATAATCTAGAATACTTATTCCAAAAATTAAATGTATTGAAAAATTTATGCGAAAGTTTAAATGTTGAACTTAATCTATTGCCCATTATGAAAAGTAAATATTTGTTATTTGATTTAGAAAAATATTTATTGTACGTTGAAAATCCTTCAAAAAAAGTTATTGATGTTAATAAAATTGAAAACATTGAAAAATTAACTAAAAATACAAGTATTAAAAGTTTTTGAACTGGATAATGTTTTATTATCTAGTTTTTATTTTTTAAGTAAAAAAAGATTGTCCATTTTTTATTTAAATTTCATATATTTAAATAGGTGAAGATATGTTTAAAATAGAAATTATCGATAAAAGTTATTTTTTAAGTTGTATGCTTTTTTTGGGGATCATTTTTTTTAGTATTTTTATCCTTTTTTTCATAGAGAAGAAATGGTATCAAAAAATAAAAAAATTCATAAGCAAAAAACGGAATGGAAAAAACAATAATAATTATAATAAATAATAATGTATCAATTAATAATAAATAATTATCAAAAAATGTAAATTTATGGTATACTTATATCAGTACGTATTGTAGAAATGAGGTTGCATTAATGAAAGAAAAAATTATTTTAATGTTAAAAGGTGCAATTATTGGTGTTGCAAATATTATTCCAGGAGTTAGTGGAGGAACTTTAGCAATAACTCTTGGTTTGTATGAAAAAATAATTCATGTTATTAATAATTTATTTAAAGATTTTAAAAATAATTTTAAATTTTTATTTTTTTTTGGAATTGGAATAATGTTTAGTTTACTTTTAATGAGTAATATTATAGTTTATTTTTTAGATAAATTTCCTATTCCAACAACTATCTTTCTTGTCGGACTTATTTTAGGAGGCCTTCCTATAATTATTCAAAAAGTTAAGGGAAAGAAGTTTAAATTTTCTAATATCTTAATTTTTTCAATTGTTTTGTTATTTCTAGTTAGTTTATCATTAATTAAACATGGTAATAATGTTGTAAGCTTTGATAATTTAAATGTCATTGGTTATTTTAAATTATTTATTGTGGGAATTATAGCAGCAGCAACAATGGTTGTTCCAGGTCTTAGTGGTTCTTTTGTTTTAATGCTTATTGGTTATTATCGTCCTATTTTAGAAGCGATTAATAATTTAACCGATTTTCAAACTTTAAATTTCCATATTTTTATTAGTAATGCTGTTATTTTATTTGTCTTTGGCATGGGAGTATTATTAGGTATTTTAATCATTGCAAAAGTTATCAAATACTTATTAATGCGGTTTGAAGTTCCAACTTATTATGCCATTATTGCCTTTGTTATCGGTTCAATTTATGTTATTCTTATACCACTTTTAACATATGATTTAACAGGGCCGATTATTTTTACAAGTATTATTTGTGGGATAGTAGGATATGTCATTGCTTATTTTTTAGGAGAAAGGTGATTTAAGTGTTAGGAGTTATTATTTTGGCAATAATCCAAGGAATTGCTGAATTTCTACCAATTTCCAGTTCAGCGCATTTAATAATTTTTCGTGATGTTTTTAATATTGGCACTTCCATTAGTGCCGATCTAGCGCTTTCTTTTGATGTGGCTCTTCATCTTGGGACATTACTAGCCATTATTGTTTTTTTCTTTAAAGATTTTTGGAATATGGTTATTAAAGGCGTAACTTTGGGCATTAAAGATAAAGAAGGAAAAATATTTTATTTTTTGATTGTAGCAACAATGCCGGCTGCTATTGTTGGTCTTTTATTTGAGGATATTATTGAAAATTTTATCCGTGGTAATTTATTAATTATTGCTAGTGCTCTTGCTGTTATGGGGATTATTATTTATTTAGTTGACAAATTTCAAAAACAAGATAAAGAAATAAAAGATTTAACAATAATTGATGCTTTTCTTGTCGGAGCATCGCAAGTCTTTGCTCTTATTCCTGGATTTTCAAGATCTGGCACAACTATAACGGCAGGAAGAATTCTTAATTTAAAAAGAGAAGAAAGTGCCAAATTTTCCTTTTATTTATCTGCACCAATTATTTTAGGGGCTGTTATTTTAACTTGTTTCAAATCAGAGACTTTGGCTGTGATTAATGCCCACTTATTATATTTTTTAGTTGGTATTTTAGTATCATTTATTGTAGGAATTATTACGATAAATTATTTATTACAATATTTAAAAAAACATGATTTTAAAATTTTTATGTATTATCGTTTAATTTTATCACTTATAGTTATTGTGTCAATATTATTTTAAAAGATAAAAAAGTAATTGACTTAATTTCCGATGTTTGGTATTATGAAAAAGAAAAACCTATTTACAATTCAATAACCATATAAAACCCTTTTCTTTCTTTTGTTTATAATTAAATAATTAATATAGATAAATACGAGGTGAAATATGAAGGTTAAAAAATTAATTATTCTGGCTGCTTTTTTTATATTGGTTGTTGGGTGCAACAAAAAAACACAGGAAGAAGAAGTTACATCCATCCATGATGCAATCATTAATAATGGTTATGATATGCTTGATACTGGCTTTTATTTTAAAGTAATCAGTAGCGAAGATAATGTTGAAGATTCATATGCTTTTTCTGTGCAAGCTACCCCAAAATTTTTTAGATTAATGGAAAATGATTTAACTATTTTCTACTTTTTTGAAGAGGATTGGGGAAGTATTGGTGGATGTGATTATAGTTTAAAAGATGAAAAATCACTTTATGGAACAGAATGTAGTGCTGAAGATATTACCAAAATTAAAGATGCTAGACAATTTTTTGAAGATGAGTTAGAAAAAATGGATATTACTACAGAAGATTTATTAAAATTAGTTGTAGATGAAACCGAAATGGAAGTTGAAGAGGATATTTAATTATCCTTTTTTTATTGTTTAATTTATTTTTTTATACTATAATTAAAGTGTGAAGTAAAGTGGGTGAATAAATGATAAAATTAATTAAATACAGTATTAACACTGATATTTTTGATAATATCAAAAACCAAGTAAAAAATAATCCCTCGATTATTATTACTTCCAGCAATGCTTTAATTGAATATAAAAAATATTTTTGTCAATTTTCCAATATCCAATTAGTTGATTTAAAATCTTTTATTTATCAAATATATCAAAAACATATAAATAAATTTCCAATTCTTAATTCAAAAGAGCAAATTTTATATTTTATTAAAGCAATAGAAAAGGTTGGATCTAACTTATCTTATTTACACAACTATTCTTTTGATATCATCGAAGATTTAATGAGTCTATATAAAAATGAAACAAATCATTTATTAATTAAAAGTAATTATAAAACAAAAATTATTGAAGACTATGAATTAATAAAAAATAACTATTTTGCACTTCTTAAAAATAAATATATTGATGAGCAAATGTTATACCTTGAAGTTGAAAAATTTTTAAAAGAAAATCATATTTTTAAAGATATTGATATTATCATAAGTGATATATATTATTTAAATGATATCGAACAAGAAATAATTAGTAATTTGGTTAAACAAGCAAAAAACGGTTATTTATATTTTTTAGATAATATTGATGCTCCTGGTTTAGAAATACATAAAAAAACGTATAGTTATTTTAGTAAAATTTTTGATGGAGTTTATGAAGTTGAAACTATTAATCAAAAAGTAGATTTGGAAAAAGATTTTATTTTTAATAATTTATATCGATTAGATTATGATACTTATAATAAAAGCAATTATATAAAAATGTATGGTGCAAGTGATTTATATGATGAAGTTGTTTTTGTAACTAAACAAATAAATTATTTAATTCGTACAGAGAATATGCGTTTTTTTGATTTTGCAATTGTATCAAATAATATATTAGAATATGAAAATTATTTTGATTTGATTTTTAGTGCAAACAAAATTCCCTATCATAAAGAAATATCTATTAATCGTAATTTTTTCGAGTTTGTATTGAATTTACTCGATATTATTCACAGTGGTGTTACTAAAGAAAAATTAGTTAAAATTTTAAAATCTAAATATTATAAAATAAGTGAATATCAAATCAATCAAATAATTAATGATGAAGAAATAGATATTGATTTAAAAAATTATCTCGATACAATTTTAAAACCGTTAGAAATAAATAACAAAGAAGTAAGCTTATCTGAATTTTTATTAAAGTTTTATAATTATTTAGAAGACTTTGAAATTGATATTCAAGTAAATAAAGAGAGTCGGGAAACATGGAATGAGTTTGTAAAAATACTTGATAGTATTAATAATGTTTATCAAAATGAAAACATCACAATACTTAAATTTAAAGAAATGTTGGAATATTTCTTTGACAAGGCAAGTGTTAAAGAACATTATCTAGATGAAGTATTAGTAGGTAATTTAAGTGTATTAGAAGCTAGAAAACCGAAAGTAGTATTTTTTATTGGAGTTAATGAAGGGGTTGTACCAAATAAAGAAAAAAGTAATGTTATTTTAAACATCAATGAACTTTCTAAATATTATCAAAAATATCCCAAATTTAACAACATTTTAATCGATAAATTTAATACTTTTTATACATTTATATGTCCTCAAAAATATTTGTTTTTAACTTATTATAAGGTTGGAAATGATGGTTCAAAAGCTAATCCTGCGTCTCTTATTGATAAAATTAAAAAGATGTATAATGAACTTACAGTATTTACTAAAAAAGAAATTGATGAATTAATTAGTTTTCCTGTTTTAACGTATAATCATCATTTAACTCTTGAAAATACTTTATTAAAAGATTACTTAAAAACATATTTTGACAATCAGTCTAATTACTATCGTTATAATAAATTAATCGAAAAAATACCATTATTTTTAAATGTTGAATCATTAAATACCAACCACATAGACAAAATTTATTTAAGTCCAAGTTCAATTGAATCATACAATAATTGTCCATTTCAATTTTTTTGTAAGTATATATTAAAAATAGAAGAAAAAGAAGAATTTAAATATGATAATAGAATTGTTGGTACTTATATTCATTATCTGTATGAAAAATTAATTAACAATAAAGCCCCTAGAAATAATATAAAAGGTTTATTAAAGTTTTGGAAACAAGAATTTATTAAGGAAAATAATTTAAAAATAAGTGCGATTATTGATTATTTATTTAACCAATTAAATAAGAATATTGAAACTTTGTGGCCATTTATTTATGATGAAATAAAAGAAAATAAATTTAAACCTAAATATTTAGAATTAAATATTTCCTCATCAAACGAATTCCCATCATTAGTTTTAAATTATAAAAATATTCCAATTTATTTAAGTGGTATTATTGATCGTGTTGATTTTTATAACAATTATGTTCGAGTAATTGATTATAAAACCGGTGAAAAAGCGATTAATTTCAATGAAATAGTACATCACTTAAATTTACAGTTATTTCTTTATCTTTTATATATAAAAAGAGCAAATCCTAATTTTATTCCGGCAAGCGCATTTTATATGCCATCACTTTTAAAATACGAACAGGAAAAGTTTGATCTTAAGGGCTATCGACTATCAGGCATTATTTTAAACAATGATGAAGTGATAGAAGGATTAGGGGGCGAAAATATTAATAAATATGTTGTTGCTTATGATGCATATAATCGTTTTAAAAAACATGTGTTAATTGACGAAGAAGATTTTAACAGTTTGTTAGATTTTACAGAAAATGCTATTATTAAAACAGCACAAAATATTTTAAAAGGTGATATTGAAATAAAACCATATAAAGGTTCAATGATATGTGAATATTGTATATATAAACCAATTTGTGGAATTGAGAAAAATAGTAAAAATTATCGTAAAATAAAAAAATATAGTAATGAAGAAATATGGAGTATTATACGAGGTGAGAAAAATGAAGTGGACAACTGAACAAAAAAGAGCGATTGAAACAAGAGGAGGAAAAGTTATTGTAAGTGCTGCTGCGGGAAGTGGTAAAACGGCTGTTTTATCGGAACGTATTATCGATTATATTTTAAAAGGCGGCAGTATTGATAAATTGTTGGTTGTAACTTTCACTAATCTTGCAGCAGGAGAAATGAAAGAACGAATTAAAAAAAATATTCATAATGCTCTTATTAAAGATCCTAATAATCCTCATTTACAAGAACAAATCTTGTTAATAGAGCACGCCTCAATTATGACAATGGATGCTTTTTACAATAAATTAATTAAAGAAAATTTTGCTTATTTAAATATCTCACCAAATTTTCAAATTATTGATGAAATCCAATATAATGTTATTAAAAACGATGTTGCCAAAGAAATCATTGAAAAAAATTTACAAAAAGGAAATGACATTAATGATTTATTGGATAATTTTTGTGATTATAAAAACGGGACAACTATTGAAGAATTGTTGATAAATTTTAATGAATATGTAAATAAAATTCCTATGCCTGATGTTTGGTTAGATAAATTAATGGAAGTTTACAATGTGAATAATTTTAATGATAGTATTTGGTGTGACATTTTATTTAAGGAATTAAAAGATGATTTTACTAGTTTTCAAACTTTATATTTAGATATTTTTGAAGAAATAAAATTAGATGAAATATTACTTGAAAAAGTAACACCTTTATTTGAACAAGAAAAACATTTTATTGAACGAATGCTTAAATATATTGAAAAAAGAGACTTAAACAATATCATTAATGCAACCAAAAAAATGGAATGGGGGCGCTATCCATCAATTAGGGGATATAAAGATCATCCAACGTCGGTAAAATTTAAAAATATCCGGGCAAATTTAAAGGAGTTAATTAATAATTATAACGTAAATATTTTAAAATTTGTTGAATCTTTTGCAAAGGATATAAATATAATAGAACCACTTATTGAAAAATTAATAAAAATGACAAAAGAATACCGCAAAGAATTAAAAAAAATAAGAGAAGCTAATAATTTTTATAGCTTTGATGATATTCCTCATTTAGTGTTGAAATTGTTAGTTGAAGATTATAATTTTGAAACGGGAGAAATAAAAAAGACTAAACATGCTCTTAAAATAATGAATACTTTTGATGAAATATTAATTGATGAATTTCAAGATACGAATCTTGTACAAAATTTAATTTTTAAATGTTTATCAAAAGATGAAACTAATCTTTTTATAGTAGGAGATGTTAAGCAAAGTATTTATGCTTTTCGTAGTGCTAGACCGGATTTATTAATTAATGAAAAAAATAATGCTTTTAATGATAAATTTCCAAGAATAATTAATCTTTCTAAAAATTTTCGAAGTAGAAAAGAAGTTTTAGATTTCACAAATTATTTATTTTCAAAAATAATGTCAACTAGTTATGGTGATGTCAACTATGATGATACGGAAAAATTGAATTTGGGTGCGAACTATGAAGAAAATTCAGATAATTTTGTCGAACTTCATCTACTTTCTAAATTATCCGAGAATGATGAGGTTAATGATGAATTAAGTAATCAAGAAAAAGAAGCTATTGTTATTACAAAACGCATTAAAAAATTATTTGATGAAAATTATCAAGTTTTTGATGCTAAAAAAGGCCAGTTTCGCCCTTTAAAACAAAGTGATATTGCCATTTTACTTAGATCTCCTGGTGACTTTGGAAATATTTTAAGAGATACTTTAGTTAAAAATGGCATTGATGTTTATACTGACCGAACACCAATTTATTTTAATAATTATGAAATTAAGCTTATTATTGCACTTTTAAAAATAATCAATAATCCTTACGATGATTTATCAATTGTGGCCGTTTTACGTAGTCCATTATTTGCTTTTGATCCTGATTTGCTTGTAGAAATCAGAAAAGTTGATAAAGAAAATTATTTGTATAATAATTTATTACAAATGCAAAATAATACATTGATAAAAAATTTTTTGGATAAACTACATCATTATCAAGAAAAAGCAAAAGTTTTAAGAATTGATAAGCTACTAAACTATTTATATAATGATACCAAAATTATTGCTATTATAAGCGCGATGGAAGAAGGTCAAACACGGGTTAAAAATTTGCTAGAGATGATTAATCATACTCAAAAATTTATTAAAAACAATAATAGTAGTTTACATGATTTCATTGATTATATTGATACTTTAATTAATAATAATTATAGTCTTGAAGGTGTTAATCCCGTATCGGAAAAGGATAGTGTTTTAATCACTACTATACATCAATCAAAAGGATTAGAGTTTCCTGTTGTAATTTTACCTAAACTTGATAAACAATTTAATCTTAATGATTTAAAACAAGATATTTTAATGGATAATGATTATTATTTAGGATTTAAACTGCGAGATTCAAAAGCTTTTTTAGTTAATTCTAATATTATTTTAGAATTAATAAAAAAAGAAAAGAAAAACAAGCAATTATCAGAAGAACTTCGCATTTTATATGTTGCTCTTACACGGGCGAAAGAAAAATTGATAATGACTGGAATAGTGAATAATCTTTCAAACAAAATTACCAATATCAATAGTTTAATTGGAAATGATGACAAAATTCCAATTTATTATTTAAAACAAGTAAACAATATGCTTGATTGGATATTACCTGTTGTCATTAAGCATAAAAGCGGTAAAGATTTGAGGGAATTATCAGATATTGATACTAAATTATATAATGATGAAATAAGTTTGAATATCTTTTTATCTGATATTAATAACATAATGATTGAAAATAAAGTAAAAGAAGTTAAAAAAAGCGAAAAAATAAATTATAAAGAGATAGATGATGCTTTAAATTATGAATATCCATATCCGATACTTATGTACAAACAAAAAATGAGTGTTAGTGAATTAAAATTTACTAATGATAAAATATTAAAACCTTCCTTTATTGAACCACAAACACAATTTATGGTGGGAACAACTTATCATAAGATATTAGAACATCTACCATTTGCTACTTATGAATTTAATAATTTAAAAGAAGAAATTAATAAGCTTATCAACCAAAATATAATAACAAAAGATGAAGCAAATGCCATTAATTTAAATAAAATATATAATTTTTTTACTAGTGAATTATATTTAAAAATCATTAAAAATAGTGAAAACTATAAAGAATATCCTATAACTTTTACCTTAAAAATTAATGAAATTGATCCTAATGTATCTTCTGATGATGAATTAGTTGTGGATGGTATTATCGATTTATTTTGTAAAGCAGATGATGAGTATTATTTAATTGATTATAAAAGTGACGTAGTAACCTTGGAAGAAGAATTAATCAATAGATATAAACGACAACTAGATTTATATGAAAGAGCTCTAAGAAAAAGGATTAACGGTAGGATTAATAAATATTTATATTCCTTTCATTTGGGCAAATTCATTAAATTATAATGTATAAAAATTAAATTTTTGGTAATGTCACAGAGGTGACAAGTATAAACTCCACGGTGTTGTCGTGGAGTTTTTGATTGTTAATTTATAAATAATAAAAATATGAATAAACTATTAAAAACATGAAAAGAGGTAAAATATGAAAAACTTTGCCTTTAGTTTGATTGAATTATTAGCAGTTTTGATGATTCTTGGAATAATTTCAATTATTGCTATTCCAACTCTTAATTCTGTTATTAAAGAATCACGCGAAAACTTATATCAAATCCAATTAAACAATATTGCAACTGGTGCCAAACTTTGGGGATCTAAAAATTTTGCAATTTTACCAGAAGAAGATGGAGAAGTTATTACTTTAACACTCGGTCAACTAAAAATTGGTGGTTTTGTTGATGAAAATATTCAAGATCCAAGAACAAAAAAATTATTTCCAAATGACTTAGAAATAACAATCAAAAAAGTAGGTAATAATTATGAATATAAGGTGATTGAAGGTTCTGGCGGAATTAATAATGATTTAGATTATAATATGCCAACTATCATTTTAAATGGTTCTCCGCATGAAATAGTTGAAATATATGATGAATACATAGAAAAAGGGGTGATAGCAAAAGATCCAAGTGGTAGTATTATTGAAGATGTTGAAGTAATTATTAAATCAAATAACATTGTTGTTGATGAAATTGATACTAGTAAACTAATACAATATAAAATAACATATGTTGCAACGTATAATAATAAACAAGCAAGTGTAGTTAGAACCATTACTATTAAAGATACCACTCCACCAAAATTAACGGTGCCTGGCAATATTGTTTTAGCTGTTTCGGAAGTAGCAGATTTTGATGTAATGGAAGGAGTGGATGCAACAGATAACAGTTTACAAGAACCATTGATTACTGTATCAGGAACATTGAGTCCACTCCCTGGAACTTATTATGTAACTTACATGGCAACAGATGATAGTGGTAATACAACTTCTATGACAAGAATCATCAGTGTTATATAAGATAAATGCTTTTTTATAATCATTCATTCCTTTATAAAATTTTTAATACTTTAATTTAAGTATTAATTAACCTTACAAAGTTGACTATTTTACAGTTAACTTTTTTATATTTAATTAACTCTAAACACATTGTTTTATAAGGGCTAGTGTGATAAAATAAAAATATGATAGGAGACGATAAAATGCTAAAAAGAAAACAAAAGGGAAATTTTATTGTTATTTCTGGTCCAAGTGGAGCAGGTAAAGGAAGTATTTGTAAAGAATTAGTAAAAAGATGCGATAATGTATGGTTATCTATTTCAATGACAACACGTGAACCAAGAAGTGGCGAAAAACATGGTGTCGATTATTTTTTTATCAGTAAAGAAGAATTTTTAAGAAATATAGAAGAAAATAAATTTTTGGAATATGCCATTGTCCATGGTAATCATTATTATGGTACTCCGAAGGAACCAATTAATGATTATTTAAATAATGGAATTGACGTTATTTTAGAAATTGATATAAATGGTGCTTTGCAAATTAAAGAAAAATATCAAGAAGCTGTTTTTATCTTTATTTTACCTCCAAGTATGGAAGAATTAAAAGCAAGACTAATGAAAAGGCAAACAGAAACAGAAGAATCATTAATTGAAAGATTTAAAAAAAGTTATCAAGAAATTAACTATATTAGTAAATACAATTATGTTGTTGTTAATGATAATTTAAGTAAGGCTACGGAAAAAGTAAAGGCAATTATTATTGCAGAAAGATGTCGCGTTGATCGTATTGAAGAAATACATTTAAATAGTGATGAAGAAAAAATTCACGAAAAATTAATTGATAATAAGAAATTTAAAAACAGTGATAATTTTATTAAATAGCAGGAGATAGTTATGAAAGAAATATTTAATTTTACGATTAAAAATTTACAGGCAAATAAAAAAAGAACTCTTGTAACTATTATTGGAATTGTTCTTTCATGTATACTTTTATTTAGTGTTGGTTTGTTTTTTTCAACATATCGTGAGTATTTAATCAAAGAAGTAAAAAGTCAAGTTGGAAATTATCATATTGAATACCAAAATATTCCATATTCTAAATTAGATATTATTAATGAAGATTATAACGTTGATCACGCTTTAATTAAAATAAGGCATATTTTAAATGGAAAAATAGCTAATGATGAGTATCACATCAATATCGAAGTTTGTAGTCTAAATACTAATTACAATCAATTTTTAAATATTATTTACGGAACTGTTCCTAAAAATAGCGAAGAAGTTATAATTTCCGAATATTTTGCCCACAAACAAAATTTAAATATTGGGGAAAGTATTACTATTATTAGTCAAAATAAAGAAAATAAATATAAAATTGTTGGAATATATAAAAGTCAAGATTTATATTCAAATTATTATTATTCTATTTATGATTTAGAAGTTATGTATACTTTTTTTTCGGCTGATGAAAATTTAAATGTTGATGTTTTTGTAACTTTAAATTCAACTAAACATGGAATTGCTAAATTACAATTATTAACGGAAAAATTGGAACTTCCTTTTCCTAATTTAGAATTAACTAATAGTAATCAACATGTTAATGTTAATACACAACTTCTTGCTTTATATGGGGAAATAACTGATAAAGGGATTTATGCTGTTTTATATTTATCTGCTATGCTTATTTTAACAGTTTTAAGTTTGGTTTGCATTTTAATTATTAAAAATTCTTTTGATATATCATTAGCGGAGCGCAAAAAGGTTTTTGGCATTTTATCAAGCATAGGGACAACCCCAAAACAATTATTATATTCTATTTTTATTGAAGCTGGTATTATTAGTCTTATTGCTATTCCTTTTGGGTTTATCTTAAGTCTTTTTAGTGTTTCTCTAGTTTTAACTATTCTTAATAAAATATTAGAAGATATCCTAATAAATCAATTGGTTGTAGTAGTCTATCCATATTACATATTATTATCTTTATCATTTATCTTAATAACTATTTTCCTATCAACCCTTTTTCCAGCGGTTCGTGCTAGTGAAGTATCACCAATTGAAGCAATTTTGCTAAATAATGATATTAAAATTAAACGAAAAAAAGTTAAAACAAATAATTTAATTCATAAAATATTTGGGATTGAAGGAAGTATTGCTTATAAAAATTTTAAACGAAACAAAAAAAGATATAGAACTACTATTATTTCGCTTGTTGCTAGTATAGTTTTATTTATTACTACTTCTACCTATATAAATGGAGGATTAAAAATCCTTAAAAATTCTTATACAAGCCTTCCATATGATTTTATTATTACGATTTCAGAAGGAGAGGGGCAAAAGGAATTTATTGAAGAAATTAAAAATTTAAGTGAAATTACCGATGTTTTAGAATATAAATACCAACGCTTCTTTTTTGAAAAACATGATTTAAGTGTTTTTGAACAAGATTATCTTAATTTTGTAAATAATCGATATGACCCTAATATGCGTGTTGCTACTGTATTTTTGCTTAGTGATGAAAGTTATCAAAAATATAAAAAAAGAATTAATTTAAAAACAGAACAACCTATCTTTATAAATTATGGAGTATACGCTCAATTAAATAAGGATAATGAAATAGAAGACAAATATGAAGGCCCTCCTTATAAAGAAAATCCTAATTTAACCTTTAGATTTTGCAACTTTGAAGATTATCCAAAAAATGAAAAAATTAGTGATTGTTATTTTGAACTTTCTAATCTATATTTTACTAATATTGCACCATTTGATAATTATAATTTTTATTCAACTTTTATTGTTAATAGTAAAATGTTTGATGAAATGAATAAAAAAAGAAAAAAAGATAATAATTTTTTTGTCTCAGAAAACAGCACCACTTTGGAATTAAAAATTAAAAATGCAAAAAAATTTGATGCAGAATTAAGAAAAATTTTGGATAAATATTCTAATCTTTCTTTTAGTTACCAAAATCCCAAATTAGAATTTTATGAAAACCAAATGATACAACTAGCTGTTTCTTTTACTTTATATTCATTAAGCACTTTTATTGCTTTAATTGCTATTACTAGTGTTATTAATACTATTAATACAAGTATTAATTTAAGAAAAATTGAGTTTGCTATTTTTAAAAGTGTTGGACAATCATCTAAATCTTTAAATAAAATGATAATGTTAGAAAATTTATTTTTAGGTTTTAAGGCGCTTATATATGGACTAATAATTTCCTTTGGAATTATCCATATCATTATGTCAATTGCTGATTTAAGTTATGGTGAAAATAAAATTAAAATACCATTTCCAACATTGTCGATTATAATTTCTATTATGGCGACATTTATTATCATTTTTTTAACTACAAAATATTCTATTAACAAGCTAAAAAAAGAAAATATTATTGACGTTATTCGAAATCAAAACATTTAAAAGAGCAATTTACTTATAAGTTAAATCATGCTATAATGAACATAGTTAGACGGGTTAGGAGGTGTACTATGTCTAAGAAAAAACAAAAAGATAATGAAATAAGAGAAACGGAAAAAAAATCATCGGGCTTTTTAAATATTTTCTTTATTGTCATAGTTGTCGCTTTAGGCGTTATATTTTATTTAAATTTCCGTGCCAATCAATTTAGCCACAACAAGATTATTAATCATTCTCTTGTTAAAGAAGGAAGCGGATTATACGCTGATACTATAGAAACTGGTTTAAATCCAAAAGAACCTTTTTCATCAAAATATTATTTTCGAGGAAAGGATGTTAATAACTACTTATTATTAGATGGCAAATGTTTTAGAATTATTAATATTACGCAAAAGAATGCTTTAAAAATAATGTATATTGGAGATTCCAACAATAATACATGTGACAATATTGAAGAGAAACCATTAATGGTAAAATGGGATGAAAATGGAAATAATGAATGGGAAACATCCACAATAAAAAAACAATTGGAAAATTGGGCAGAGCAAAATAATTTAAAAAATTCTCCATATGTCATCCAAAATGCAACTTGGTTTATTGGTGGTGTTCAATTTTTTGAAGGTGGAAGTTTAACAGATGATATAAAAAAAGAAAGAAGTTCAAATTTAAATGAAAAGACTACTTATGTTGGTGTAGTTGGCCTGATCAATACTAGTGATTATTTAAAAGCTAATGATAAACCTTGTTTTGAAGGAACGTTTAAGGATATCGGTCAATGTGGTGAGAATAATTATTTAAATAACGAAAAAAGTTTTTGGACTATGAATAAAACCTATAATGATGTTGAAAGAGTTTGGGCTGTTGAAAGAACATTAATAGAAATTGACGATAAAGAAGTCGAAACAACTTTATTGCAAAGTAAATATGTTACTAATAATAAATTTGAAGCGTATCCTGTTGTTTATCTAAAAGAAAATTTAATATTAAAAGGAAAAGGTAGTACCCAACAACCATACTATATTATTGGTGATTATGAAAAATAATATATATCTATTATATGGAACAGATAGTTTTTTGCTAGATTTAGAATTAAACAAAATTATAAGTAATACTGATCCTATTAATATTGTTAAATATAATTTAGATGACAACACGATTAATGAAATAATTGATGATGCCCAAACTTTATCGTTATTTGATTCTCACAAAACTATTATTGTAAAGAACAGTAATATTTTTACAAACAAAAAAAACGAAATCGAACAAGATTCTAAAATTTTAGAAGAATATTTAAATAATCCAAACCCAAATACTGTTTTAATTTTTTTGGTTGAAACAGATAAAATAGATAGTAGAAAAAAAGTATGTAAATTAATAGAAAAAGTTGGAGAAATAAAAAAAGTAGAAAAACCAAAAAATATTCATAAATTTATTGTTGATTCATTTGGTAAGTATAAAATAGATAAGGAGAGCATTAATTTATTAATTGAACGTGTAGGAGAAAATTTAAGTATTTTGAGCAAAGAAATAGAAAAATTAAAAATATATAAAGAAGATGATTTTAATATTACTAAAGATGATATTTTAAAGGTTACTAGCAAAAATATACAACCTGATATTTATCATTTTATTGAATGTATTATAAATAAAGATGTTGAAAAAGCATATACAATGTATAAAGAATTGCGCACACTAAATGAAGAACCTATTGCAATCATTGCACTTCTTTCAAATAAATTTCGCTTAATATATCAAGCTAATATTTTATATCAAAGAGGGTATACTATCGATGATATTGCTAATACTTTAGGAAGTCATCCCTACCCAGTAAAATTAGCGCTTGAAAAGGGAAGGGCATATAGTCGGGAATTGTTATTAGATTATATCGAAAAACTTGCAGATCTTGATTTTAATATTAAAGCAGGTCTTATTGATAAAGAATTAGGATTAGAATTATTTATTTTAAATATTTAAAAGATATAATAAATTTATATCTTTTTTTGTGTTAAAAAAAGTGAGAACATTCTTATAAATCTACTTTTTTAAATTTTCGTAAATTATTTTTAAATTTTGTTCATACTTACTATTGGTTTTTGGATGATAATATATTCTGTTTTTTAAACTATCAGGTAAATATTGCTGTTTTACATATCCATACGGATAATTATGCGGATATAGATAATCGGGCGAACCATTTTTAAGATGTTTTGGTATACTAGAACTTTTTCCCATTTTAACGTCATTTAAAGCCTCATCAATAGCCCGGTATGCACTATTGGATTTAGGAGATAAAGCAAGTTCGATTACAGCAACACTTAATGGTATTCTTCCTTCGGGAAGTCCTATTCGTTCACAAGCATTAATTGCCGCCTCAACTTTTGGTCCCATACTCGGATTAGCTAGCCCTATATCTTCATAAGCAATAACCGTCATTCTTCTATAAATACTATCTAAATCTTCGGCTTCTAATAGTCTGGCTAAATAATGAAGAGAAGCATTCACATCACTTCCACGAATTGATTTTTGAAAAGCACTCAATACATCATAATGGCCATCTTCATCCTTATCGTGAAAAAAAACAGGCTTATTATTAATATTTTTAACTGTATCAATATTAACTACAAAATCATTTGTTGAAAAGTAAGCGACTTCTAAATTATTATAAGCGCTTCTTAAATCACCACCAGAAATAGTGGCAATATATCTTAACGCTTCATCATCAATTTTGATATCCTTTAAATAACCGCTTTTAACGGCACGTTTTAAACCTTCGATTATATCTTCTTCACTTAATTCTTTAAGTTCAAATATCTGACACCTACTTCTAATAGCAGGATTAATTTTATGAAAAGGATTTGATGTAGTAAGCCCAATTAAAGTAATAAGGCCACTTTCTAAGTAAGGAAGTAATAAATCTTGTTTATCTTTATTCATACGATGAATTTCATCAATAATTACAACCATACCCCCATACATTTTTGCTTCTTCAATAACTATATCAAAATCTTTTTTATTATTAACAACCGCATTTAGTATTTGATATCTTAAACCTAATTCCAAAACTATTGCTTCTGCCATACTTGTTTTTCCAATTCCTGGTCTTCCGTATAAAATCATTGAAAAAAGTCGTTTATTCTTTATTAAATTCGAAATTATTTTGTTTTCTCCTACTAAATGCTTTTGTCCTATTATTTCGTTTAATTTTTTAGGTCTCATTTTCATTGCCAAAGGTTCATTCATATAATCATCACCAAATTTATTGTAACAAATATATTCGCAAATTAACAGTATTTTTGTTATAATAACAATAGGTGAGAGATATGGATAAATTGCTTACGTGTATTAATAATTATTGTAATTATTTAATTATTGATAAAAAATATAGTGTCAATACCAAAAAAAGTTATGAGCATGACTTAATGAGTTTTTATAAATTTTGTAAAGATCATAATTTAAGGTTTGAAAAAATTACAGAAGAGGATATAAAACAATTTTTAAAATATTTAAGAGATAAAAATTTAAACAGCAAAAGTATCAATCATGCTATAAGTACCTTAAATGGCTTTTATAAATTTTTAATAACTGAAAAAGTTATTGAAGAAAATCCCGTGGAATATATTGAAGCCCCAAAACTAGAGAAAAATATTCCTAGCGTTTTATCTAAAGAAGAAATAAATAAACTATTAGACATTGAACTTGACAATCCCTATAGCTATCGCAACAAAGCTATGATAGAATTAATGTATGCAACTGGTCTTCGCGTAAGCGAACTTGTTAATTTAAAGTTAAATGATGTCGATCTACACGAAAATTTAGTAAAGACAATAGGGAAGGGGAACAAAGAAAGACTTATCCCAATTGGTGATTATGCAACAGGTATTGTTATTGAATACTTACATAAAGCAAGACCAAAAATATTAAAAAATAAACAAACTGAATATTTATTTGTAACAAATAGAGGAGGAAAGTTAAGTCGTGAGCAATTTTTTCGAATCATCAAGAATTTGGCCAAGCAAAAAGGAATTACAACCAATTTTTCACCTCATACACTAAGGCATTCGTTTGCTAGTCATTTGCTTGATAATGGGGCCGATCTTCGAATAATTCAAGAATTATTGGGACATTCTGATATTTCTACTACTCAAATATATACTCATGTATCAAAAGAATCTTTAAAAAGAGATTATCGGGAATTTCATCCCCATGGAAATTAAAGGAGGATTTATGGAAGAGTTAAATTTTACAAAAGAGGAATTAGAAAAACTAGATATTTTTAATAAAGGCGGATTTGAAGGAAAAATTTATGTATATGATGATAATTTACTAATTAAAGCATTTATGCCATATCTTAAAGGTATTCTTGACTTTGAAGAAAAACGTCTAAAATTAATTAGATTACATGAAAAAAATATAGATGATAATATTTTAATTCATCCAAAAAAATTAGTTATTGTTGATGGGGAGTTTGAAGGTTATGTAATGAAAAAACTTAATGAAGGGAAAACTATCAATAGCATTCAAAATTTTAAAAAACTGGTATATCTTTATAAAAAATTATTCGAAAAATTAGAAGTAGTTCATGATAATAACATAATTATTAGAGATGTAAAACCTGAAAATATTGTTGTTGAGAAAAATGAACCGATTTTTATTGATGTTGATAGTATGGGTGTTGATGAACTAAAAGCAGATCATGAAGGTCATTTATCACCGATTTCCAAAAAAATTCCAAATATTTATGAAAAAGTAAAATATAATAATGAAAAAGAAATCGATAAACTAAAATTACTTGCGTGTTTTATTTGTTCAATTAATCAAAATAAAGGAACTATATACAAAAGATTAATGGAATCTAATTTATCAGACAAATTTAAAAGAGAAATATCAAAGATTTTTAAGGCTGATAAAAACTTAAATATAAGTCAAAATATTCATGATTTATTTGAGGAAGAAGTAAGGAAAATAAAATAAATTAAAATATATGGACCATTCCCCAATAAAACGCATATAATTTTATAGGGGGATTTAAGATATGCAAAATTGTCATAACAAACTTGAACAAACTCGAATTTTAAACGAGTATTTAGCAAACTTAAAAGTACTTAATAACAATTTATACAATTTGCATTTCAATGTTATTGGCGAACACTTTTTTGTTCTACATAAAAAACTAGACGAATATTACAATAAAGTAGCAGATATGTATGATGAAGTAGCTGAAAGAATAAAAATGTTAAATCAATATCCCATTACTTCATTAATTGAATTTGAAGAAAAATCAACTATTAAATCAATGCGTAGTCAAGATTACAATACATACCAAGTATACAGTATATTAATTAATGATTTTAGTTTTATGTATGAATTTACAAAAGAATTACTAGAATATGCTAGAAACATTCAAGATTACTATACAGAAAATTTAATGTATCAATATATAGAGTTTTTTGAAAAAGAATTGTGGATGCTAAAAACAAGTAGTCAAACTATTTATTCAGGATAATAACTGCCTGATATATACTCAACCAAGAAAAAAGGAATAAATGAATATTCCTTTTTATTTTGGGCTTCATACAATCCTATCTTAATTCAAATGAATGTTCTGAATCTTCGTCAAGTCTAAATGAACGAGATTCTTCACCATTAGCTTCGAATCCCACATTTTGTTTTGACGTATTATTAGTAGTTGTTTTTTTGGCTGATCGCGCACAGCTGTCAGCATTTTTCATTTTATTTTGAGCATCCACCGAATTTTTGCGCCTGGATTGTACTTTATTTTTTTTCATTTTAATCACCCATTAATATTATGGTACAAATTTTAAAAAATATTATTTTTTTTAAAATGTCATCAATTGTAAATTTTTGCCAAAAATATAGCTTTGTGCTATAATCAAAATTAGAAAGGATGAAATTTATGAAAGAATATTATTCACTAGGTTTAGATATTGGAATTAGTTCTGTTGGTTGGTCTGTTGTGGCATTAGATGAAAAGGAAAATGCTAAAAGAATTATTGATTTAGGAGTTAGAACTTTTACACCAGGAGAAGATTCTGACGGAGAAAGTTTTAACAAAACTCGAAGAGAAAAAAGAGGTGCTCGAAGAGTAATATCAAGAAGAAGTCATCGCTTGGATAGAATTAGACAATTACTTGATGAGCATAATATTATTGATATTGATGCTTCTACAAACAATTTTTCTGAATTTTCTAAAATTGCTAAAGAATATACTAATGAATTAATTAATAATTACTATAAAAAAAATAAAACAAATCCTTTTTTACTGAAAGTAAAAGGATTAGATTACAAATTAACAAATGAAGAGTTAGTTATCGTACTTTTGCATTATGGAAAATATAGAGGATATAAATCTAATCGCGAGGACAAAAGTGAGGCGAAAAGTTCGGAACAAGGAAAAGTTTTATCGGCAATTAAAGAAAATGAAGAACTTATTAAAAAATATCGCACTGTTAGTGAAATGTTTGTAAAAGATCCAAAATTTGCTAAAAGAATCCATAATACTACAGATGATTATAAGATGTGCGTAACTCGTGAAATGTTTCTTGATGAAATCAATTTATTATTGGACAAACAAATAGAATTTGGCACAATTAGTGAAAAATTTAAAAACGAATATATTGATATTTGGGGTGCACAACGAAGTTACGCAAAAGGACCAGGGGGAAATTCAAAATATGGGGCAAAAGATGGCGAAGAATTAATTGACAGAATGATTGGCACTTGTAAATTTACTGGGGAAAAACGTGCTCCAAAAAATGCACCAAGCGTAGAAAAATTTATTGCCTTGCAAAATCTTGCTAATTTTAGATATTCAGACGATACTTCTACCGAATATAAAGCTCTTACAAAAGAGCAAAAACAAGATATTATTAATGCATTAGAAAAACAAGATAAAATAACTTATAAAAAATTAGCCAATATTATTGGTATAAAAAACATGAAAGTAAAAGGATTGAAATTAGCAAGACCTGATTTTTTAAAAGCTAAGAAAAAATTAGAGGAAAAGTTAAAGGTAGATAAAATTGATACAAGAAATTTAAATACTGAAGAACAAAAAATGCTTGAAGAAATTAAAGAAGATATCTTACTTTCAAAACCATTTTTAAAAATGCCTACTTATACCTACTTTAGAAAAGAAATTACTAAACAATTTGGTTCTAGTGAATGGGAAAATTTTTCCAAAAATTATATGTTAATGGACGAAATAATTAGATTGCTTACTATATACAAAACAGATGATACATTATTAGAACAATTGAAAAATAATTCTATTATCGATGAAAAATATTATGATTTTATATTAAGTATGCCCAATTATAAAGAACATATTAAATTATCTTTAAAATTAATCTATGACTTAATACCTCTTTTATATGAAGGTTATCGTTATGATGAGGCAATGTTAAAACTTGGGTATAATCCTTACGATGTTACAAGAAAAAAACAAAAATTTGATCTTTTACCAGGTATTATGATTGATAAAAACATAAATAATCAACGTGTCATTAGAGCTCTATCACAAGCAAGAAAAGTTGTTAATGCTGTGATTAAAACATATGGTACTCCTAAAATAATTAATATCGAGGTTGCTAGAGAACTTTCAAAAAATAAAATTGAAAGAATGCTTATCGAAAGAGAAAATTTAGAAAACAGAGAAAAAAATGAAAAAGACAAAGAATATTTAGTTAAAACATTTAATGAATATTTTAAAACACCTGATGACGTAAAACCTTACGATTTATTAAAATACAGATTATGGATTGAACAAGATGAATATTGTCCATATTCATTAGAAAAAATTAAAATTGAAGAACTATTTGATAATAATTTAGTGCAAGTTGATCATATCTTACCATACTCAAGAACTGGAAATGATAATTATTTAAATAAGACATTAGTTAAAACAAAAGCTAATCAGGATAAAGGAAATAGAACCCCATACGAATGGTTAAAAGATACTGAAAAATATAAAAAATTTGAAAATTTCATTTTAAATTCAAACAAAATACCGCATGAGAAAACAGTAAATTATTTGTTTAAAAATTTAACTCCAGAAAAAGAAAAAGAATTTAAAGAACAAAATTTAAATGATACTAAATACATTTCTAAATACTTTGCAAGTTTTATCAAAGCTTATTTAAATGTGGACAAAGTTAATATGATTAAAGGAGCAATAACGGCTAAACTTCGAGCAAGATGGGGATTAAATGGTTTAACTCATTCATTAGAATCGCATACTTATCGCCTTATTGATGCTCCTAATTACGATAAAGAAAAGGTTGATAAAAACCGCGAAAACGTATTACACCACGTTCTTGATGCTACAATTGTTGCAGTTACAACTAAATCATTGATTAAGAGGGTAACTGATTATGAAAAGTATAAGCGCTATTTAAGGGATTATAAAATTGGAAAAAAAGTTGATTTTGAGAATCTAAACAAAAATATTATATATTATAAAAAAGAAACAGGAGAAATTCTTGACGAAAAAGAATTAGATGAATTTTTAGATGAGGCAATTAAGAAAGAATTTTTAGTAAAAAACAAAAATGATTATCGTTTATTTTATCCAGTACCATATAAAGATTTTGTTCAAGAAGTAAAACTTCGTATTTATGAACGTGATGTTAATAAACTTCGTAAAGAGTTATCGCTTTTAGATAATTACCAAGGAATTAACTTAAATGAAATCGATGTTATTATTCCAACAATTGCGCACAATAAAATTAGTGGAGCACTACACAAGGAAACATATTATGGTATGAAAACAATCAATAATGAAATTTATCTTACCGAAAGATTAGCAGTTAATAACAAACGTTTTACTGAAGATACTATCAATAAAATGATTGAAGTGGATGGTGGATCAAAAGAAGTTGCAAATACTTTAAGAAACTGGTTAAAGGGATATTCTAATGGTGAACAAGCATATAAAGCAAAAGGATATCCTAGAAATGAAAAAAGCGGAAATTTGATTAAAAAAGTAAAAATTATTAAAAGATCATTTAATTATAAAGGACATATTTTAGATGGAAATAAAATTGTAGAAGTTGATACCATCCATAAAATTGGTATTTATACTAGAGAAAATAGTGATCTTCTATATTTTGTTGGTTTCGATTTACTAACACTTAAGAAAATTCAACAAAATAAAATTGACAATTTAATGGTTACCGTTTGGTGGGGATCAGGTAACAATAACGAAACATTACCTTATAATGAATTTGTTCAAAAATATAACTTATACCTTGAAATATTTAAAAATGATCTAATTTTAATGGAATTAAAAAATGGAAATAAAGGATTGTGTTATGTAGTTGGTTTTACTGGAGGTAAGATAGAAGTAAAAGATATATTAGGTGATGGTTATGATTTAGTTAATAGTGGATTATTTGATAGTCTTTTGTCAAGATATTACAAAACAATTTCTTCAATCAAAACAATTAAAAAAATTCATATTACAACTTTAGGTAAAATCAACAGGCAGTATCAACTTACATGATACTGCCTTAAAAATAATAGGGGGAAGAAAATGGGGTATAGGCAAGTTTATATAAAAAAAGCAAAAAAATTAAGTTTTAAAGATAATCAATTAGTAATTACTCGGGATGAAGAATCAAACAATGTACCTTTAGAAGATATTAATTTTATTATTTTAGATAGCTATGAAACAATTATTACTGCAAGATTGCTAACTGAGTTAAGTAAACATTATATTTGTCTTATTGTTTGTGATGAATTCCATGAACCAAAAACTATAACTTATTCTTATAATCATCATTATAAACAACTGGAAGTATTAGAAACACAATTGTTAGCTACTGAATCATTTAATGATATATTATGGAAAAAAATAATTGAATTCAAAATTAAAAATCAATTGTGTTTAATAAATGAACTAGAATCAAATAATGAAGAAGCAATAAAAAAGCTTAGTGATTATCTTAACGAGGTAGAAATAGGGGATATAACTAATAGGGAAGGTTTAGCTTCAAAAATTTATTTTCGCGCCCTTTTTGGTCATAATTTTATTAGATTCTATGATGATGCCATAAATATGGCTCTTAATTATGGTTATACAATATTAAAAAGCGCAATTACTAGATCTCTTGTTGCACATGGGTTATTACCATATCTTGGAATTCATCACAAATCTAAAACAAATAATTTTAACTTGGCATATGATTTGATTGAGCCATATAGACCTATTATTGACAAATATGTATATCAAAATATGGAACGTTTAACAACACCATTATCATTTGAAATAAGAAAAGAACTAATTGACTTACTAAATGAGCAAGTTTTAATAAACAATAAATTTTATACAGTTCAATTTTCAATTGATGTTGTTGTCCAAAGTTATATAAAATCACTGGAAGAAAATAAAAATAATCTATTGTTACCAAGTTTAATTACAAAAAAATGATTAATAGGTATATGAGATTATTAGTATTTTTTGATCTTCCAGTGGTAACTGAAAAAGATAAAAAAAACTATCAAAAATTTAGAAATTTTTTATTGGACAATAGCTTTATAATGATTCAGTATTCTGTCTATGTGAGAATATGCCGAAATCAAGATGATTTAGAAAAACACATTAATAGAATAAAATCTAATCTTCCACCAGAAGGAAATATTAGATTATTACAAGTAACAGAAAAACAGTATGAAAAAATGGAAGTTTTACGAGGACAAAAAAGTACTGATGAACAATTCAGTATAGATAATATGCTAATATTTGATTAAAAGCATTACAAGGTATAAAACTATTTCGTTTAATGAATATTTATTTTAAACACAAAAACAGCAATAATGCTGTTTGCTTCATGATTAATATTTTTTTGCAAAATTACAAAGACTATTCCAAATGGCTAAAAATATTGTGGCAAGTATTCTTAACATTTCTATCCTCCTTTTTCACGAGTCATACATTACCTAAAAATTACAGGGTACTGTAACACCATATAGCAACCTATTTACAAGTGTAAAGTCATACATTACCTAAAAATTACAGGGTACTGTAACGAGTGCCACTTGTAATAGTAAGTACATCATGTCATACATTACCTAAAAATTACAGGGTACTGTAACGCAATTATACATAATCTGTCGTATATATTAGTCATACATTACCTAAAAATTACAGGGTACTGTAACAAAAGAGGAGCAATTCATTACCATTTACTGTCATACATTACCTAAAAATTACA
>JAAYMD010000037.1 GCA_012521575.1 Mollicutes bacterium | reverse complement strand
TGTCTTTCGCTACTCATACCGGCATTCTCACTTCTAAGCGCTCCAGCAGTCCTCACGGTCTACCTTCAGTGCCCTTAGAACGCTCCCCTACCACTTTACTACACATAAACTGTATAGTAAAATTCGCAGCTTCGGTAATATGCTTAGCCCCGGTACATCTTCGGCGCAGTGTCACTCGACTAGTGAGCTATTACGCACTCTTTAAAGGATGGCTGCTTCTAAGCCAACCTCCTAGCTGTTTTGACAACTCCACAACCTTTCCCACTTAGCATATATTTAGGGACCTTAGCTGGCGATCTGGGTTGTTTCCCTCGCGTGCAAGGACGTTATCACCCATGCACTGACTCCTGAACAAACCACTTTGGCATTCGGAGTTTGATTACACTCAGTACGGCTAGGTGCCGCCATCGTGTATTCAGTGCTCTACCTCCAAAGGGCTATTGTTCAAGGCTAGGCCTAAACCTATTTCGGGGAGAACCAGCTATCTCCGAGTTCGATTGGAATTTCACCGCTATCCACAAGTCATCCGCTTGTTTTTCCACACAAGTCGGTTCGGTCCTCCATTTGGTTTCACCCAAACTTCAACCTGCTCATGGATAGATCACTCGGTTTCGGGTCTACTGCATCATACTATGTCGCCCTATTCAGACTCGGTTTCCCTACGGCTCCATCTCTTCGACTTAACCTCGCATGATACAGTAACTCGCCGGTTCATTCTGCAAAAGGCACGCCATCACCCATTAACGGGCTCTGACTTCTTGTAAGCACATGGTTTCAGGTTCTATTTCACTCCCCTCCCGGGGTTCTTTTCACCTTTCCCTCACGGTACTGGTTCACTATCGGTCACTAGGGAGTATTTAGCCTTACGGGATGGTCCCCGCTGCTTCCGACAAGGTTCCACGTGCCCCGTCGTACTCAGGATACCCAACGGAGATTATTGTATTTCGCTTACAGGACTATCACCTTCTGCGGTTTAGCTTTCCAGCTAATTCAGCTATACAATAATTTTGTAACTCCTTAATGTTGGGTCCTACAACCCCAGTCCAATGACTGGTTTGGGCTCTTTCCTTTTCGCTCGCCACTACTCAGGAAATCGATATTTCTTTCTTTTCCTCCGGTTACTAAGATGTTTCAGTTCACCGGGTTGCTCCTGCATAACTATGTGTTCATTATGCAGTACCTACGCATTACCGTAGGTGGGTTACCCCATTCGGAAATCCCCGGATCGAAGCTTGCTTAACAGCTCCCCGAGGCGTATCGCCGTTTGCCGCGTCCTTCATCAGCTCCTAGTGCCAAGGCATCCACCATGCGCCCTTATTAATTTAATCACCGTATGTTATTTCTCCTAATTTGGCAAGAAATTTTAATACACATTATCTAGTTTTCAAAGAACTATATCTACTTTGAGAGAAAAATCTCTCAAAACTAAGCAAAACGTCCAATAA
This sequence comes from Mollicutes bacterium, assembly GCA_012521575.1. Taxonomy (GTDB): domain Bacteria; phylum Bacillota_I; class Bacilli_A; order RF39; family UBA660; genus DUPI01. The sequence goes on along the minus strand of JAAYMD010000037.1, from coordinate 9,128 downwards.
ATCTTTCTCCATAGAAAGGAGGTGATCCATCCGCACCTTCCGGTACGGATACCTTGTTACGACTTCACCCCAATCGCCTGTCCTACCTTCGTTGGCCCCCTCCCATACGGGTTAGGCTACCAACTTCGGGTATTACAGACTCTCGTGGCGTGACGGGCGGTGTGTACAACACCCGGGAACGTATTCACCCCAACATTCTGATTTGGGATTACTAGCGATTCCGACTTCATGAAGTCGAGTTGCAGACTTCAATCCGAACTGAGACCACCTTTGGAGATTTGCTCCACCTCACGGTTTTGCTTCTCTTTGTAGTGGCCATTGTAGCACGCCTGTAGCCCTAGACATAAGGGGCATGATGATTTGACGTCATCCCCACCTTCCTTCGGTTTGCCACCGGCAGTCTCGTTAGAGTCCCCACCCGAAGTGCTGGCAACTAACGACGAGGGTTGCGCTCGTTATCGGACTTAACCGAACATCTCACGACACGAGCTGACGACAACCATGCACCACCTGTCACCCGGATAACCTCCACTATATTTCTATAGCTTTGCCAGGGATGTCAAGCCTAGGTAAGGTTCTTCGCGTAGCATCGAATTAAACAGCATGCTCCACCGCTTGTGCGGGTGCCCGTCAATTCCTTTAAGTTTCAGCCTTGCGACCGTACTACTCAGGCGGAGTACTTAATGTGTTAACTTCAGCACCGGTTGCCCGACACTTAGTACTCATCGTTTACGGCGTGGACTACTAGGGTATCTAATCCTATTCGCTCCCCACGCTTTCGTGTCTCAGCGTCAGTAACAGCCCAGCAAGCCGCCTTCGCCACTGGTGTTCCTTCTAATATCTACGCATTTAACCGCTACACTAGAAATTCCGCTTGCCTCTACTGCACTCAAGTCTACCAGTTTTTAAGACGAACCGGAGTTGAGCCCCGGGCTTTGATCTTAAACTTAATAGACCGCCTACACACGCTTTACGCCCAATAAATCCGGATAACGCTCGCCCCCTACGTATTACCGCGGCTGCTGGCACGTAGTTAGCCGGGGCTTTCTCATAGGGTACCGTCAGATTACCATCATTTCCTATGGTAATTGTTCTTCCCCTATAACAGAGCTTTACGATCAACTGACCTTCATCGCTCACGCGGCATTGCTCGATCAGGGTTTCCCCCATTGTCGAATATTCCTAACTGCTGCCTCCCGTAGGAGTCTGGGCCGTGTCTCAGTCCCAGTGTGGCCGATCGACCTCTCAGTCCGGCTATGCATCGTCGCCTTGGTAAGCCATTACCTCACCAACTAGCTAATACACCATAGGCCCATTTTAGAGCGGAGCCAGAAGCTCCTTTTAATATAGATAGTTATCTATCTATATATCATCCGGTATTAGCAACCCTTTCGAGCTGTTATCCCTGACTCTAAGGTAGGTTACCTATGTATTACTCACCCGTTTGCCACTAAGTGGAAACTCGAATCAAATCTTGTGCAAGCACAAAATCGTCATCGAACCACTTCGTTCGACTTGCATGTCTTAGGCATGCCGCCAGCGTTCATCCTGAGCCAGGATCAAACTCTCAAAAAAAAACAATTTTTTTGAAATAAATTTCCTAAACTCTCGAACTGACGTTTTGCTCAGTTTTCAAAGATCTTCCTGCTTTTTTGAAAGCACTAATAATATATCAAATGTTTTCGCTTAAGTCAATACTTATTTCAACTTTTTTTTATATTTTACATATTTGCGTTGAAATTAAATTGTTTTTTCGCGAAAGCACAATTAATATACCAAATCTTTTATTACAAGTCAATAACTTTTTCTCATTTTTTTTTAATTTTTATAAATATTTTTAAAAAACAATGAGCATATCCTCTTTATTATATGCTCATTACTTTCTAACTTTACATTTTTTTGTAACTTTTTTTAATTTTTGATATTTTTTATAATAATATAAATGTTTTTTTGTGTTAAATATTTGTTCACCTCGTTCATACCGTTTTATTAATTCATTGAGTCCAATTTTTATAGAAAAATTTAATTCTTTAGGATATTTCATTATTCTTTTATGATAATTATATTCCATTTGGTCTAATAGTTTATATTCCCCATTAGGAAAAATTCTTAAATCTAAATCATAATCTATATATTTAATGGTATTTTCTTCAATTATAAAAGGAGTAGCAATATTACAATAATAGTATACCCCATCTTTTTTTAATTGTGCTATTATGTTATACCAAGAATTTTTAAAAAAATACATTATAGCTGGCTCTTTCGTCCGCCACGAGTTACCTTCTGCTTCTATTACTAATGTTTTATTATTACCAAAAACCATATAGTCATCTTTAATATCTAATAAAACAGCTTCATCCCATGCACGATGAATTTTTCCATTGTGCTTATAACATTGGATTTGCAATCTGTCTCCTATTTTTAGACTTACCATTTCATCACTCTTTCTATATATACTGTATTTTTAGGATAAATGGTTAGGTCTCTAAAAACAAACTTAACGCTTTTTGCAATTGGGTATCTTTAGAATCTTCAAATGTTTCGTAATATTCTGCTGTTAGTTCTATTTCAAAATCTGGTTTAATTCCTACTTTATCAATGGATTGACCTTTTGGGGTTAACCATTTTTTTGTTGTTATTTTATACTGCTCAGTTGATGATAAAGTGTTTAACTCTTGAACTGTCCCCTTTCCAAAAGTTTGCGTTCCAACAATTTTAGAACCCAATTCATCACGAAGTGCCCCAATTAATAATTCTGAAGCTGAAGCACTTTCTTCATTTGCCAAAACAACAATTGGATATGTTTTGGTTACAGTTCCACTAGAATAAGTTTTTTCAACTCCATCCTTACTTTCCGTTTGATAAATAACATGCGACGAATCTAAAAATTCCGACACCATGTTTTTTACCGTACTTAAATGTCCCCCTGAATTCCAACGAACATCAATAATTAATCCATCGATTTTCTGATTTTCTAATTTTGTTAATTCTTTTTTGAATTGCTCATCAGTATTGGATGCAAATAAAGTTACTTTTAGATATCCTATCTTTTTATTATTTTCTTCGAAAGTTTTACTAAATACAGATTTTATTACAACAGTATCTTTTTGTAACACTTTAGTTATTTCCTCATCATTACGTTTAATAATTAATTCAAACTCACCATATTTTCCTTTTATTATATTAATTAATTCAGTAGTACTTTTATCATGCAAATCAATTTCATCAATTTTTAATATAATATCTCCTGGTTGAATATCTGCTTTTTCAGCAGGCGAATTTTCAAACACTCTAGCAACCATAATTCCTTGTTCTGAATTAGCTATTTCAACACCTATTCCGGTGAAACTACCTTGCAACTGAATATTAAAATTTTCATTGTCAAGATCTTCAATAAATGAAGTATATTGATCTCCTAGAGACTCTACCATTCCTTTAATAGCACCTTTTATTATTTCATCTTTATCTATTTCTCCATAATAATTTTCAATAATATAATTATAATTACTTATAATTTCATTCAATTCATCCGAAAGTTGATTTGCCTCGTATACTTTTTGAGTCGCTTTATGTCCTAAAAACATCCCACTCATAATACTAATAAAGCATGTTAAACAAATAAGAACAGTTACTTCTAAAGTTCCAAACTTATTTTCTACCACAACTTTTTCTTTATCTTCCATTTTACACCTCAATTCTACTCATCAATTATTTTTTTTAAATAATCTTTTATTGCGTCAGGTCCTTCATATGTTTCTAAAATTTTACCATCTTTAACTTTTACTAAAGTTGATTCTTTAAACTTTAAATCGTTTATATCAAAATTGCTTTCTTCACCTATATATTTTTTATTAAATATATTATTAATATTGGCAAAATATCTTCCTTCTTCTCTTTCTTCTTTATAATATTCATCTAAGTAACTTCTATACAACGAATTATATACATCATCTTCAAAAGTTACTAAAACAAAATATTCTTCATCTTTTTGATTTAATAAATCACCTAAAATAATTTCTTCAAAACTTATCTCTACTTCCCTTGGGATATCCTCATCTTCAAAAGTATTATCTGTTGCAACTTTAGTTATTAAATAAAAAATTCCAAAAATTAGTATAACTATAATTGAAATTTGAATCAATTTTTTCATTTCATTATTATTTGCAGCGTTAACATTTACTTTATTTTTCATAAAACCACCTGTAATTAATTATAACATAACTTCAATAAAAAAGATACAAAATTGTATCTATTTTCCTACCGGCATGACACTTATTGACTTTGCAATATTAACCATTTCCTCTTCGTCCATTCCTTCAGCAATTAAATAGTAATCAATACCATCACGTGTCCATGTTATGGACGAATCGCTAAATGCCGCTACTGTACCAGTTAATATTAAAGGTTCACCTATAACTGGTATCGTTACCATTTCTTCTTCACGAACCGCTGTTTCTTGTACTAATATGAATGATTTATCGCCGGAAAAAGTTGAAATAATTCTCTCCCCATTTTCTTTAGTTATTCTGTCTTGATTTGTCAATTTTGTGTTTTCCGGCATATACATTGGATAAATAACATCTTGAATTTTACTTACAACTTCTACTTCCTCTTCAATTACTGCTGTCTCCATATTATTTTTAAGTGCAAAAAGGTTTTTACTATGCGTTGCTTTTAAATCTATTTCATTAAATTTCATCTTTATCATAACTTTATTATCTTTGTCTAGTACATGAACTTCTTTAATGTTAATATCCTTATCTAAATAGATATTTTGTTTTACTAAATTTTTGTTACTTGTATAATTCACATTTGTTGTAATAACATATCCATTGTCATTTGCCGCAAATTCCCTTTCTTTATCGTTTTTAATATCTAATAATAATGTTTGTAATAAATAACTTTGCGAATTATTGTATGGCCACTCGCTTTGAAACTTAAAACTTTTATTCAACGAAGGAGTAAGAACATAAACACCATCTTCATTTTTTAAAATAATTTGTTCGTGATTATTAATTTTATTTTTTAAACTTACACGAAACTTATCCTCATACTCGTAAGAAACATCTACTTCATACTTATAAACATCATCATTATTTAACATTTCTAATTCCCCTACTAAATGATATCCTTTTGACTCTTCAATTTTTTTAGTTAAATTTTTAATTACGTCTTTTTCATTATTATTACCACAACCAACTATCAACAAACCAAAAATAATAACTAAAAATAACTGTACTTTTCTTTTCATTTTTCCACCTCTTTTATTTCAATTAATTATATGGATGAAAAATTTAAAATATGAATGAATAATTTACATTTTTTTGATTAAAATATTTAATAAAGGGGAAAGGGGAAAAATATGGAAACTTTACAAAAAATATGTTTGGTTGTTACAATAGTGGGAGCCCTAAATTGGGGATTAATCGGTTTATTTAACTTCAATTTGGTAGAAGCAATATTTGGGGAATTAACCGTAATGAGTCAAATCATTTATATTTTAGTAGGAATCACTGGACTTATAAATATTGGAATTTTATTCAAACATTTAGATTACGATTAAAAAACTGTTGACCTAATTTGTCAACAGTTTTTTTTGTTTATATATCTATTCACTTATCTTAATAATTTTTATACGAACTTTTTTTGTTTTAGGAATATATTGGACTTTTACATCGCTACCTTCAACTTGAACCTCAACCTCGTGTTCACCTTCTCCATAACCTTTTAAATCTAAATATGCTGTAATATCCTTAGCCTCTATTTCATCTAAAACTGACTGAACACCTTTTAATCCAACAACAATCGAAACATCATCTTTACTTAATCCTTGAACTGTATATATTTCATTTAAATTACGGTATTCTATTTGAACACCACCAATTTCTTTATCAACCGCATCACCAACTAAAATGTCTACGGTTACATTATTAACACTCATTGATTTTACACCAACAGGTTTTGATAGTCCTACTTTATATTGTCTATCTTCTTTAAGATCAGTAACATCTATTTCTAATGGAATATAGTTTAAGTTTGCTAACACTTCTTCATTACCATAAACCGTTACACTAGTTTCATTTAGATTAATCGCACTTATTGCTTTACCAAATGCTAAATCTCCTACAGGAATAACTTTAATAGGAATAGTTTTATTTGGTGAGCTAATGGTTATCTCAGCATCAAGTTTTTCTGGCACAATTTCAACATCAACTATTTCACCTTCATTGTTATATGCTTTAAGCGGCACATCTTTTAACGTTGTTGTTCCTACTTCCTGTTTTACTAAATTTCGAATATCAATTAAGGCTTTAACTGTTGCGACTTCATTTAATTTATGTTCAGCACCTTTAATAACAACTTTATCTTGATTAACATTTACCCCTTCAATAACTAATTGTGGCGATAAACTATCTTGATTTAATAAATCCACCGTAAGAGTTCTAATTTCAGAAATTTTGGGATAAATAACAACTGTAGCAATCGAAGGATTAACCTTATAATCAATTGATTGGATCGCCTGTTTATAAATTACATTAACTTTATGAGTTCCCGGTTTTAAACCTGTCAAATCAATACTTACATCATGAATAGAAGATTGTTTAGCAAACATTAAATCTGCTCTTCTTCCAATAAGAGTAATATCTACGGTTTCCGGAACCCCCTCTACAACATACGCTTCTTCATTATATATAACTTTTACTTTTTGATTTCGAAGTACCTCTGCTGAGTTTTCAGAAAAAGTTATTATTTTTTGATCGATAACAATAAATAAAGTAACTGCCATAAATAACGATATAAATAATAAAGTGTTTGCATTAGATAACCAATTTTCTACTCTTTTGCTTGATGTTTCAAATTTCTTGGTAATTGATAATATTAATCTCGTAATAGGAATAATTATTCTTTTATCAATAAATGACCATATTGCAGATAAAATTTGGCTAATTATTTTTATTATCGTCTTCACTATCGTCACCTTCTTCCATGTCTTCTTCAAGCATAAAAGTTTTTTTAGGTCTTAATTCTTCTAAAAGCATCAACTTTATCTCATCTATTGTTAAATTATAGTGCAACTCAGATGATACTGCGATAGATAAACGACCTGTTTCCTCTGAACACACTATTGCAATACAATCGGTTGTTTCTGCAATACCTAAAGCAGCGCGGTGACGCGTTCCAAGACGCTTACTAATTTTAACACTCTCACTACTTGGAAAAATAGCACCTGCACTAGTTATTTTATCTCCCTGAATAATCACACCACCATCATGAAGTGGGTTGTTGGGAAAGAAAATAGATATCAATAGTTCACTTGAAATATCCCCATAAATTTTTTTGGATTTTTCTATATATTCACTTAAACTATTATCGCGCTCGATAACTATTAATGCTCCAATTCTTGATCTTCTTAAATAATCTAGCGCTTTTACAATTTCATAAACTATTCTTTCTCTTTCATCAACAGTTAACACTTTGTGTCGTCCTAATAATTGACTTCTACCTAGCTGTTCAAGTACAGTTCTAATTTCTGGTTGAAAAATAATAATCATGGCAAGCGGTCCCCACATAATAGCATAATCTATTAAATATCCTATGGTTACTAAATTAAATAATTCACTTATTATTTCAAGTCCTACAATAAAAAGGATACCCTTAAAAAGCAAAACCATTTTCACGTTTTTGCGCAAATTCTTTAGAATATAAAACAAAACCATCCATACTAATAAAACATCCACTAATTTTTTTATCAATATGATTATTGCATCAAAAGTCATATTATTATTCCTCCATTGAAATCTATATTAAATTATACCATACAAGATTTTTTTTTTAAATAGATACAATTCTCTTTCATCAAAAAAGGATATATTTATATCCCAAAAATGTTGACAAACCATGCTTTTTTATCGTTATTTATTCTATACTTATTATTTTCATAATATATTTAAGGTTACATCATGCTAATTTCATCTTTATATTTAGTTTTTTTCATACATATTTTTTCGTTCTTCATTTATTTCTTCCTCTAACCATTCCCTTCTTTTTTTACCACTTCTATGACTGCATCTTCATATTTATTATTATTTGCATTTGCTTTTTTACGTGTTGAATCTATACATAATATACTTTCATCTACTAAATTATATTTTATTGCCTGTTTAAATATATTTATAAAAATTTTTTCAAACACTTCTGAGTCTTTAAATATCTTTCATAATTTTTACTAAAGGTTGAAAAGTGAAAAGTCTCATCCCAAAATTGGATACCTAAAAAAACAGCTTTATTCTGCATTCACATTAATTTTTTCACATGTTTTCTCATGGATTTAATTCCATATAATGTTTGAATAAAAACTATTTTAAATAAAACAACGGGATCTATACTTGGTCTCCCGTTATTTTGGGAATATAAATCTTTTACTTAATCATAAATAAAAGTTAAATCTATATATTTATCTATTTTTCAAAATAAACTATCTTTAGGCACAAGTTCTTCCATAGTAGTCATTAAGATTTTACTTTGAATATTTGTATCTATATTTACCATAATCATTCTCCTATACCAATATTATTATAAATAAATATATCATTTTTTGCACAAAAAAAGCGAGTACATGTTAACAATAATTAATAAAATAGGAGATACTCGCCATATTAATTATATCATACTTTTTTAGTTTTTAAATCAAAATAACTTTGTAACTGTCTGAAGATATATTTATATTATTTAAAATTTCCAAACATCATTTTCTTCTTCATCTTTTTTTTCATTACTTATTTCTTCATCAATATTTTTGCTTTTTTCATCTCCAACAATATCTTCTACTTCACCAATTTGTTCCGTTTCATCGGTTACATCTTCATTAATAACTGGTGTTACATCTTTATCACCAAACGGAACAGTTAGATCTTCATCTGGAAACGGCACATTTTCATTTTCCTCTTCTTTCTCTTCATTTTGTTTGCTTTCTTGCTGTTCATCAATTACATCTTGAAGTGGCGCAAATAAGTTTTCATCATTGATTTCGGCGCTAATATCTTCATTGTTCTTTATGTCTTTATTAGTATCTGTCTTTTTGTCGGATTCATCATTTTTAAACGGTTGCATCCAATCTTGATCATCTA
>JAAYMD010000036.1 GCA_012521575.1 Mollicutes bacterium | reverse complement strand
CGTTGCTCCTGGGTCAATTATACACCGGCGGTGACATTTCTTTAGTTCATAAATTTTATCATAGGTTTCGTTTTGAATACATTGATTTAAAAAATCCAGGTTATCCTTTACTAACTTCATGATTTCTAATTTTTCTTTATACCAATTAAGTCTTATAAGTATTCTTGGAAAAATTAATATTAATAGCAATACAATAAGAAAAATAAAAATCCTGGGAAAAAATTTATATACTATTCTTTTCATTCCACCACCTCCTTAAAATATAAAAGCATTAATTACAATTATTGTTAAGTATACCGAATTTTCCTTTTTGGATAAAATCTGTTTTTCTGAATAAAATTCCCTTTAGCTAGCATTAGATAACCACATTTCAATTTATCTATACTATTTTTGGCTTTGCTACTTTTGGACCTTTTTTCTACTACTTTAAATATTCAACTATATCCAAGTATTTCTTGCCAAACAATCATTCTTCATTCTGTTCCAGGAGCAACGTTCCACTTAGACGTATAGCTAATTCTCTATTAGGAAATATCATTATTACATTTTTGCAAAATCATCTGCCGATGAAATAGCATCTGCAGAGTTGTCCATTATACCACCTGATGAAATTGTAATCTTAACTGACAATAAGGATAATGCTAAAATGACGTTTACACAGGTCAAAGAAAATTGAATTTTACACAAAAAATTGGGCTTGATCACAAGGAACATATTTTTAATATAGCTTTGATAATGAACTATATAATGCCTTCATGAAGATAAAACAATTTCTTTCTCAAGAAAAACCTTTTTACTACTTTACTTATTTTAAGCACATCTATACCGCAAATATTATTAAAAGTGTAGAAAAGAAAGACACTGCTGCACCCACAATAAGTTGCTTCATGTCATGCCTTTTTAGAACGACCCTTGACCATATTACAAGCGGAACTAACAGGAACATCCATATCATTTTTGGCCCCGTAAAAAAATTAAGAGCTAAAATCGGACCTGTAATGCCACATGCATGTCCACTTGCTTTAAAATTGAAAAATTTATTAATAATTGCAAGAATAGTTGCAGAAATGAGATACGAAAGATAAAATATTATCATAGGTTTTGTTGGTCTCTTCATTATTAGTAAGCTTAAATTTCCTAAAATATACCCTATTAACGCAAAAATAAATGCCATCTTTCTTTCTATATTTCTTCCTCCAATCTTGAGATTTGGATTTGACCTTACAACGATATATGCAGAAGTTGGAATTACTGTAAAGAAGATAATCGAGTTCACAAGATAATATATGTTATCATTAAAATTAGCTGTAGAATTATCATACCACATAATTAAAAATACCATTAGTGCTACTATTGGCACTATAAAAATGGCACTGATTATATACGCTACTGTTTCTTTCATTTAGAATTCCCCTTTCCCTATTTTATTTGCAAAAGCTGTATCGCTTATTGTTTTTTATGTAAAGGGTAAGGCTATGAGTACCTTTTTGTTCTAAATGTTCTACATCTTTCCCCATTT
>JAAYMD010000035.1 GCA_012521575.1 Mollicutes bacterium | reverse complement strand
TCTGTAAACGCTAGTAATCAAAGTACATGTTATGAATACACTACAACAAATGGACAAAAAGCAAGTACAACACATAATATTTATGGAGTATATGATATGAGTGGAGGAGCATATGACAGAGTAGCAGCGTATGTAGATAATGGACATGATTATTTAGCAACATATGGACAAAGTATAATAAATGCAGATTCAAAATACAAGGATGTATATGTAAGTTTAGGAGATACACAACAAGGTAATTATGAAGCAAACAAAAATAAATACGGAGATGCTGTTTATGAAACAAGTTTAAATTATAGTGATTATTCCTCATGGTATGAAGATAAATCATCGATGCCATATTCTGGACATCCGTGGTTCCCTCGTGGCGGTTTTTTCAGTAGTGATACGTATGCCGGAGTATTTGCCTTTGATAATGGCTATAGCAATCCAAACTCGAGAATTGGTTTTCGCCTAGTGGTTGTACCTATTCTTCCATAAAAACTAAATATAATAATATCGAATAGAAACTGTTTATAGCTAAATAAGATTGTGATTAGGTGTAAACTTTAATATATCTTTTATATACCCCTTTTTTTTTTTGCCTAAAAAAGGTATAATGATAATAGAATGGAGGGGCCATATGGCAAGAGGAGTAAAAATACCTAGTTGTAAAAAGGATACATTAAATGAAAAAATAGTAAGTTATTCTAAACCAAAAAAAATTTATATTCCTCTAATATGTCAAAATGATACAAATATCACCGTTTTAGTTAAAAACGGAGATTATGTACATAAAGGAGATGTTATAGCACGAAGAAAAGGTGCTTTAAAAATACCTATTCATGCAAGTGTTAGCGGAACTGTAAAAGCTATTGAAGAAAAGCCTTATTTAAACGGACAAAATGTTAAATGTGTAGTTATTGAAAATGATTTTAAAGAAAAAAGAGCAAACGTTGTTAAGGTGAAAAGACATATTAATAACTATAGTAAAGAGGAATTTATTAATAAAATTAGAGATGCTGGTATTGTAGGATTAGGCGGTGCGGGATTCCCAACATTTGCTAAATATGATACTGATGCAAAAATAAATACATTAATTGTTAATGCTGTTGAATGTGAACCGTATCTTACTGCGGATTATAAATTAATTCAAGAAAAATGCGAAGAAATTTTAGAAGCAATTGATGCAGTACTTGAAATAAATGGTATTCATGAAGCCATCATTGCTATTAATCGCAATGATACAAAAACAAAAGAAATTATTAATACTTTTATTGGTACATATTTAAAAATAAAAATGGTTGAAGTTCCTGAAGTTTATCCAATGGGATGGGAAAGAACTTTAATTAAACAAATAAAAGGCGTAACATATAAAAAACTACCATCAGAAAAAGGAATAATTGTTAATAATGTATCAACTATTTATGCCATATATGAAGCTTTAAAATATGATAAACCATTAATTGAAAGAGTTATAACATTTACTGGAGAAAAACTTAACAAACCACAAAATGTTTTGGTTAAGATAGGCACTCCAATTAAGGAAGTAATTAATAGTCTTGGAGGATATAAAGAAGGCGAAGATATATGTTTAGTTGCTGGTGGTCCTATGATGGGATGTGCAGTAGAAAGCGATGAGTTAGTTGCATCTCCAACTTTAAATGGAGTTTTGGTACTTGAAAAAAACGAAAATGAAAAAGCTACAGAATGTTTGAGATGTAGTAAATGTGTAGAAGTTTGTCCAGTTAAACTTGCACCAGTCCTAATTAAGGATAGTTTAAAAGATCCTGATAATTTGAAATATTTAAAACCAGAAAGGTGCATTGAATGTGGACTTTGTTCTTATATATGTCCAGCAAAAATAAAGCTTCGTGATTATGTAATTATAGCTAAAAGGAAGGTTTAGGTGATAGGATGAAAAAGTTTCAAGTTATTAGTGGACCATTTATTAAAGATGCAGGTAATACTTCTAAAATAATGCGCCACTTATTAATTGCGCTTATGCCTATAATTTTATTTAGTTTTTTTAAAAATGGAATTCTTCCATATGTTAGTAATAAAGTTACTTTGTTGGGGATGTTTTATCCTTTAATTTTTATTCTTTTAGGTGCTACTTCTACTGTCTTAATTGAATTTTTATATGCTAGATTAATTTTAAAAAAAGAAGATGATGAATTGAAACATTACATGCATTCTTCATATAGCGTATTTCCCGGCCTTTTTTTGGCCTTAGTCTTACCAATTAATACACCAATTTCCATTTTATTTTTTGGTTGTGTGATGGCAACTGTTGTTGGAAAGTTGTTGTTTGGTGGATTTGGTAATAATATTTTTAATCCCGCTTTAATTGGTCTACTTTTTATTTCTATTGTTTATGGTCCATTAATTGCCGAACGTGGTGGATATTTAAATGCGCTTGAGATGGATGCGATAACTACAGCAACACCTCTTTCTAATGTTGCAACCGTTGAAGGAATAGGCACTTATGAAACTTTAGTTAAACCGTATGGTAGTTTATATAACTTTTTATTTGGAACTATTCCAGGATCGCTTGGTGAGACAAGTGCCATTCTTTGTATTCTGGCATTCTTTTATTTAACAATTTTTAAAGTTATTAAATGGCGAATACCTGTTGTTTATGTAAGTACAGTTTTTGCAATGACTTATGTTATAGGTGGCTTTAATAATTTGGGAATATGGTATCCGTTATTTCAAATTTTAAGTGGTGGACTTTTATTTGGAGCGGTGTTTATGGCAACTGATCCAGTTACAAGTCCAACTACTCCAATTGGTGAAATTTTGTATGGATTATTTTTAGGAATTTTAACAGTTATAATTAGATATTTTACTCCATATCCAGAAGGGGTTATGGTTAGTATTTTAACCCTTAATATGTTGGTATTTATTTTTGATAAAATAGGGGCAAGAGCAAGATTTAATTTTAACAAGGCTGTTCCTGGTTTCTTATTTGCATGGATTATAATTTTAGGGCTAAGTCTATACATTGGAAATCAATACAAGGTAAGCGCAAAAAAAAGTGATCCAGAATTTAATATTTTAGAGAAAAATGTTAGTGGTGATACGACAAATTATGTTGTTACGCAAAAAGGATTTAGCGGAAATATTAAAGCATCAATTGTTATTGAAGAAGGTTTTATTAAAAAAATCGATATTTTAGAAATAAAAGATAATTATTATTCAAAAGTAGAGAAGGAAAATTATATAGAACAAATTATTGATGCTCAAATAAATCTGGAACTTGTTGATACTGTATCAGGGGTGACAATAACATCATCAGCTATAAAAAAAATGGTTATTAATACATTGAAGGATTATCGAGGTGAGTAAATGAACAAAGAAAGAATTAAAAGTATTTTAGTGCTTACCCTAACAGCTTTAATATGTGTTAGTATTGTTTATTTTTTGTATAATGCTTCGGTATAGAAAGGGGTTTATATGAAAACAATCAAAAATGGAATATTTAATGAAAATGCAACGTTTGTTTTAATGCTTGGTTTATGTCCTACATTGGCAGTTACCAATACTTTTGAAGGTGCATATATTATGGGTCTTTGTGTATTGGTAGTTTTGTTTTTTACCAATTTTGTAATATCAATTATTAAAAAACTTGTTCCTGATAATGTAAGAATACCAGTATATATATTAATTATTGGAACTTTTGTAACAGTATTAGATTTAACCTTAAAAAAATATGTTCCTGTTTTACATGAAACTTTAGGAGTTTATCTTCCTTTAATAACGGTAAACTGTATTGTATTAGGACGAGCTATTTCAGTAGCAACAGTATCTTCAGTTAAAGAAAGTGTGCTGGATGCTATTGGAATAGGTCTGGGATTTACTTTTTCGATAATGCTATTAGGTGGTATAAGAGAAATATTGGGATCAAATACCATTACCCTAATGGATGGTATTAGTTCTTTTACAGGTTATCGGGCAGTATATCAAGTTTTACCAGATACCAATATTTTGCCAATTACTCTATTTCAAACACCAGCAGGTGCATTTTTGACTCTTGGACTCCTTATGGCATTCTTTAATTTTATAAAAGAAAAAAGGAGTGATACGAGATGAATTTGTTTCAATTGTTTATGAATAGTATGCTAACAGAAAATATTGTTTTAACGAAATTGTTAGGAATATGTCCATTTATTGGAACATCGAAAAAAGAATCAGGGGCACTTGGAATGGGAATATCTGTTTTAATAGTTATGATTTTATCAAGCATTATAACGTATTTAATATATCATTATGTTTTGGTGCCTACTGATACCACATATTTAAGAACATTAATGTTTATTTTAGTTATTTCATCAATGGTTCAAATGTTGGAAATAATTATAAAAAACCGCTTTAAAAAATTAAATGATTTACTTGGTTTGTATCTACCATTAATTGCTACAAACTGTGCCGTTTTTGGGACAACTTTACTTAATATTGATTATGAATTTAATTTCGTTGAAATGTTAGTTTTTACTGTCGGTAGTGGTTTAGGTTTTGCAATAGTTATTTACATTTTTTCAACAATTCGTGAAAGATTTGAAACAGCTAGTATACCAAAATATTTTAAAGGAACCCCAATAGCACTAATAACCGCATCAATTATGGCTTTAGTATTTAGTAGGTATTTTGGATGATTAGTTTTATTATTTTAATATTTCTTATTATTTTAACAATTTATTTATATAGTAAAAATACTTCATGCCAAAGCCATAAATGTGATGATTGTAAGGGGTGTTGGAAATGATTGGGATACTTATTATGAGTACAACTGCGCTAATTCTTGGAATAATTTTGATGATTATTGAAGCAAAATTTGGTTATGATATGGATTTAGAAAAAGAATTCGAAAAATTACTTCCAAATTATAATTGCGGAGTTTGTGGATTTGATACTTGTAAAGGGATGAGTAAGGCAATGATAGAAGATCCTTTAAATTATAAAAAGTGCAAGCCACTTAGAGGAGAAAAACTTCGAAAAATGGAGGATTATTTACGAAAGAATAAATTAATATAATAAGAAAACATGTATATAATTAGTTAGAAGAAAAGAATGATAAGATTATTCTTTTCTTTTTACTTTAAAAATGTTATTTGTAGTCGTCAAAATATTGAGCAACTGACATAAAAAGCTTTAAAGAGGTTAAAAGACTATCTCGAAAAACTGGAAGAAGGTAAAAAATTAACAAAGAAAAAGAAATAAATATTGAACAAAAATTATAATTAGTTCATAAATATTTGTCTTTTTTTTATAACTTTGTTATAATTACATTAATCAAAT
>JAAYMD010000034.1 GCA_012521575.1 Mollicutes bacterium | reverse complement strand
GTTAAACTAATTGGAAAAATACTATTTTTTCCAAATTTGATTTTTCGATGAGGTTTAATTAGTTTTAAATTTTCTGTAGGTATACCCGCATCTATTAAATCATTTTTAATAATTTCTAATGTAAACGATGTTGCATAAACAGGAATATTTGGAATATCTACTAAAATATCCGCTATTGCCCCCATATGCTCATCATGACCGTGAGTGATAAACATCCCGACAATACGTTCTTTATTTTCTTTTAAATAATCATAATTAGGAATTATATAATCAATCCCTAACATCTTATCATCCGCATATTTTAAACCCGCATCAAAAATGAAAATATCTTGATCAACTTCAACAATATACATGTTTTTTCCAATTTCATTTAATCCTCCAAGACTAAATATTTTTATTTTACTCATTTGTTAGTTATATATTATTAAGTTAACGTAAGGGATTTTTCAAACTTAATAATATATATTAACCTCCTTTCTTTAATTTTCCCTCAAGTTTTAGATTTAGAAAAAACCTTGTTAAATTATAACAGGTTTTTGCCAATTAGTCTATAGTTTTCTAATTTTCCCAATATTTTACTTATCTTTTTAGAGTAAATAATCTGCTAATCGCATAAGTTTTTTTCGTAATATAGGTATATAGTTCTAATTAGTTATCTCGTTTATAAAATACAAGATGACTATTTAAAACCTTTCTTAAAAGTTGCAAATCTATTTTTTTAAACCTGTTAGTTGTTTTTGATATCTAATTTGTTGTAACCTCTATAACTTTTAATAAATTCATTTTGGCAAATCTCTAAGTTAATTTTTAACTAATTTTTATTATTTTCTCCCTTAATTTTTCTACTTGTCTTTTATAATTATCACTATTAGTAATGAAACTACCTACAACCACAATATCTACACCTTGACAATACAAAATTGTTTGATCATTAATTCCTCCATCAATTTCCACAACAAACTTATAACCATATTCTTTTTTTAAGTTATTTAATTTCTCAACTTTAGAAATCACATTTTTAATAAATTTTTGTCCCCCACGTCCTGGTACCACACTCATAATTAAAACCAAATCAATAAATGGTAAATAAGGTATAATTTCTTTTATTTGTGTTTTTGGTTTTATTGAAATACCCACCTTTATTCCTTCTTTTTTTACATAATCGATAATTTTTTGGGGATCATCTACTGCCTCATAATGAAATGTTATAAACTCTGGATCAATTGTTTTAAAATCATCAATATACTTTTTAACATCACTAACCATTAGATGTACATCTTTAGGTTTTGTTGTATTTTCTAATAAAAATTTTATTTCATCAATTGAATAAGTTTTATTATCAACAAAAATACTATCCATAATATCTAGATGTAAATAATCAATATCTGTTTTATCTAATATTTCAATATTTTCTTTAACATTATCGGTAATTGATAGAAATGATGCTGAAATTTTCATAATATCATTCCTCACTTATAAAATTTATATAATTATCATAACGACTTTTTAAAATCTTTTTTTCCTTAACTTTCATTTTTACCGCACAATCTTGTTCATTGTAGTGCATACAATCTTTGTATTTACAATTAGAGCGATACAAATTAAATTCAATGAAGTTATCGCGAATGTCACTTTTATTCATTCCTTTGAAAGTAATTGCCGAAAATCCTGGTGTATCAGCAATTAAACCACCTAACAATTCAATTAATTCAACATGTCTAGTTGTATGTTTTCCGCGACCTAAAGCTTTAGAAATGGGAGCGGTTTTTAAATTCAAACTACTATCTAATTTATTTAATAAAGTTGATTTTCCCGCTCCACTTTGACCTGCTAAAACAGTAATTTTATTTTTAAAAATACCTTTCATTTTATCTAGTTCTGTATTTAGATAAACTTGATAACCAATACTTTTATAATAATCTATATATTCTTTAATTTCTTTTAATTTTTTCTTATCAGCTAAATCTAATTTAGTAAAACAAATAATTGGTAAAATATTATTGTATTCAATAATCACTAGCAATTTATCTAATAAAACCGAAGAAAATTCTGGTTCTTTTACCGATGTAACAATGATTGCTTGATCGACATTACTAATAGGTGGTCTTATAAGTTCATTTTTCCTTGGATAAACATCAGTAATTACTTTTTTTTCAATATTGATTTCAACAATATCGCCAACAATTGGACGAATATTTAAATTACGAAATTTACCACGTGGCTTACAATTATAAAATTTGCCATCAACTAAAACAGAATAATTGTTACTAATTACTTTTACTACTTTTCCAATCATGAATCCTCCCCAGGTATAATATCATCAAGTGGATCTTCTTGAATTGGTGGAGTTGCAACAACAATTTTCAAATTTGCTCCTGTCATAACTCTGCTTTTGGGTGCTCGACTTTGATATATAATAGTTCCTTCTGGATATTCATTCGTTTCTTTATATTCAATACTTAAATTAAGACCATATTCATCTGCAAACGTTTTAATTTCCTCAACAGACCAACTTTCTGCCACAAAATCAGGATATTCAGTAATAATATCTGGTACATATAAAGTTATTGTATCTCCTTCAAGTAACTTAGTTCCTGGTTCTGGTTTTTGCTCAATAATAATATTTTCTTTGTATTTTGTTACATCGTCAACTTCTTTTTTTTCACCCAGCACATAAAGTTTATGAAACTCTAGCATTACCTTAATTTCAAAATAATTTTTACCTACATAATCTTCAATAATAATTCCTGCTTCACCTAGTGATTTATAAATAGTAATCTCATTTCCTTTTTTGACTGTTCGATTGCTGCTAGGACTAGTTCTTGTAACCTTTCCCTCTTCTATTTCGTTATGATGTTCCTCTTTGATTTCAGGATTAACTTTTAAACCCAATTCTTCTAATTGTCTAATAGCTTCTTCAACGGTTAAACCCGAAAGTTCTGGAACTTTAACTTCTGGAATCGCTGTTAATTTTGGTAAAAAGATTATTAATAGGCCTAGCATAATTGTAAGACCAATAGCAATCGTACTTAAGACAATCAATACTTTATCAATTTTACTATTATTCTTTTTTTCATCGTCATCATTTTTTATATTATTTTCTTTAATCGGTTCCATTACTTTTGTTTCTTCTAAATCCTGTTCTGGGTATTTATAAACTACTCGTTTTACATCACGATATTCTTCTTTTAAAGCATTTTCTAAATCCATATACATTTCAGCAACACTATCATAACGATTTTTAGGATTTTTGGCACAAGCTTTTAAAATAATGTTTTCAATACTTTGCGGGATATCTGGATTTTGTTTACGAACACTAGGTATTTGTTCTTTCATTTGTTTAATAGCAATTTCAACTGCATTTTCGCCGCGAAACGGAATTTTCCCAGTCAACAGTTCATACATTAAAATCCCTAAAGAATAAATATCACTTTTAATGGTTGCAACATTACCATTTGCTTGCTCAGGTGGTAAATAGTGAACAGAACCCATAACAGAATTTGTTTGCGTTAATTCATTGCTGTTTAAAGCCATAGCAATTCCAAAATCGGTAATTTTTAAACGTCCATCATCTAAAATTAAAACATTTTGTGGTTTTATATCCCTATGGATAATATAAGAATCATGAGCGTGAGCAATTGCACTTGTTAATTGAAGCATAATATCAACAACTTCTTCTAAAGTTAATCCTCCACGTTTTTTAATTAAACTTTTTAAAGTGCGGCCATCAATATATTCCATAACAATAAAGTATTTTCCACTATCTTCACCAACATCATAAATTTCAACAATATTAGGGTGACTTAAAGAACTAGCTGAAATTGCTTCTCTTTGAAAACGACGAATAAATTTTTCATCCTCGGCTAAATCACCGCGCAAGATTTTAACAGCAACTTTGCGATCAAGAATGGTATCTTCAGCAAGATAAACATTAGCCATTCCCCCTTCGCCAATTAAACGTATAATTTTGTAACGCCCATTAATTAATTGTCCTTTAATAACCATTAGACACCTTCACCACCTTTCAAAAGACATGCAATTGAGATGTTATCTGTACCTCCTCTATTATTACATTTTAATACTAACTTTTTGAGTTTCTCTTCTAAACTTGTATTTTCATTTAAAACTCGACTAATTTGTTCTTCAGTTAACATATTGGTTAATCCGTCACTACATAGTAGTACGCCATCAACATCAACCTCAACATCAAAAATATCCATTTCAACCGTTGTTGTTGCCCCAAGAGCACGCATTAAAACATTTTTCTTTGGATGATCTTTAGCTTCTTCCTCCGTTAATTCCCCAGAATTAACAAGTAAATTTACTAAAGTATGATCAACCGTAATTTTATGTAGTTTTTTATTTTTAAAAACAAAACCAGAACTATCACCAATATTTCCAAAAAGTAAATAATCTTTTGTCAAAAGACAAAGAACAAGAGTTGTACCAAGCCCTTGACTTGTGGGATTTTGTTCAGAATAGCGATAAATTAATAAGTTAACCTCACTAACTGTTTCTTTTAACCAATTAATCGCTTTTTCTTTATCACCAACAGTATCTAACTGTTGAAAACTTTTCCCAAGATGAGTAATAGCAATATTAGATGCTACTTCACCTGCACGATGTCCACCCATGCCATCTGCTACTAACAGAAGATATTCTTCATTTTTATTTTTTACAATATCAACACTATCTTCGTTGTGATCTCTTATTTTTCCTGAATCTGTTATATAAAAATATTCCATTATTGGTCCTCCTTATAATTGGCATTCGCACTCAATTGTCCACATGCCGCCATCACATTTGTTCCAAATTCTTTTCTAATTGTAACATTAATTTTATTCTTTTTTAAAATATCATAAAATTTCATGATAGTTTGTTTATCACTTTTTTTAAATTTCGAATTGCTTGTTTCATTATATGGTATTAAATTAACATAGCAATTAACTCCTTTTAATAATTGAGCCAATTCTTGAGCGTGCTTTGTTTTGTCATTAATACCATTTAACATAATATATTCAATCGTTACTCTTCTATTAGTAACAGTAATATATTTTTTTATAATCTCCATTAGTTTTGATATATTATAAACCTTATTAATTGGCATTAGTTTATTTCTAAGTTCATCATTTGGGGCATGTAATGATATAGCCAAATTTACTTGTTTTCCATCTTCTATAAACTTTTCAATTTTAGGAATTAATCCACTAGTTGAAACTGTTATATGTCTAGCACCTATATTAATTCCTTTAGGATGATTAATAATATTAATAAACTTAATTACATTATCATAATTATCAAAAGGTTCTCCAATTCCCATAATAACAACATGAGAAATACGAATTTTTAAATCTTCTTCAATTTGAAGTATTTGCAAAACCATTTCGCCGGCATCTAAATTTCTTACTTTTTTTAATTTTCCACTTTCACAAAAATGGCATCCCATATTACATCCTACTTGTGTCGAAATACATAAGCTATTTCCGTAAGGATGTTTCATTAAAACTGCTTCAATAGTATTTCCATCATTTAATTTAAATAAATATTTGTAAACATCTTGACCTTCTAGTTTTTTTATAATTGATAATTTATTTAAATTAAAATCTTGCTTTAATTTTTCAATTACTTCCTTTTTCATATTTTGAATTTCATCAAAATCATTTATCCGGTGTTTGTATAGCCATTCATATATTTGAATAGAACGAAATGATTTTTCACCAATACTTTCAAAATATACATTTAACTCTTCTATTGAATAATTATATATATTGTTCATATTTACACCCTATTACAATTATAACAAATAAATCCCAAATTAAAAAGAGACTTAACTCTTTTTAATTTGGGATATTTATTCTTTTTTTGAATTATAATTTCGAATAAATTCATCTCTATATTCCAAAACGCGATTATTTTTTATCGCTTCGCGTAATTCTTCCGTTAAACGGATTAAAAAACGAATGTTATGAATTGATAAAAGTCTTCCACCTAATGATTCTTTGCATGCAAACAAATGCCTTAAATAGGCTTTAGTATAATTTTTACAAGTATAACAATCACAATTAGAGTCAATCGGTGAAAAATCTTCTTTATATTTAGCATTACGAAGATTTATACGACCATACTTCGTAAAAGCACTTCCATGTCTGGCAAGTCTGGTTGGAAGAACACAATCTAAAATATCAATACCACGAATTACTGCTTCAATAATATCAATAGGCTCCCCAACCCCCATTAAATATCTCACCTTATTTTCTGGAAGATATGGGGTTGCATATTCAATCATTTTATACATTACATCTTTAGGTTCACCAACACTTGTTCCTCCAACTGCATAACCATCAAAATCCATTTTAACAGTTTCTAAAGCACTGTATTTGCGCAAGTCTTCAAATTCACCGCCTTGCACAATACCAAATAAAGCTTGATTTGGATTTTTATGTACATCTTTTCCTCTTTTCGCCCATCTTAAAGTTCGATCAACACTTTTTTTCATATATTCATAGCTAACAGGATATGGCGGACATTCATCAAAACTCATAGCAATATCACTATCTAATTTATTTTGCACCTCAATTGATATTTCTGGCGTTAAAAAAAGATCGCTACCATCTAAATGACTTTTAAAAAACACTCCTTCTTCAGAAATATTTTCCTTATCAGCTAAAGAAAAAACTTGAAAACCTCCGCTATCTGTAAGAATTGGACCATCCCAATTCATAAATTTATGAAGGCCTCCAGCTTTTTCAATAACATCTGTACCTGGTCTTAACCATAAATGATACGTATTAGATAAAATAATACCAGAATTTACTTCTTGTAATTCTTCTGGTGTTAATGTTTTTACATTAGCAAGTGTGCCAACAGGCATAAACATTGGCGTTTCAAATGTACCGCGTCGTGTTTCTAATTTACCATATCTTGCATTACAATTAGAATCTTTATGTATTAAATTATACTTTATTTTCATTTTATCACTTCCCTACATAGTAAATATCATAGTAATTATATATTAATTATTTACTTTATTCAAGTAAATTAACATAAAAAAATCGTTATACTCTAACGATTTTAAATGTTTTTAAGATATTGAACAACTTCTTCTAATTTCATCGCTCTTGATCCTTTTACAAGAATGATAGAATTACTTAAATCCATTTCTTTTAAATGTTCAATTAATTCTTGATTTGTATTGAAATGGTATCCACTGTTTTTAATAATTTTAGTTTCTTTACCTACTAAGAGCACTGTTTTATTAGAAATATTTTTTAAGTATCTTCCTATTTTCAAGTGAATTCTTTTACTATATTTACCTAATTCTAATATATCACCTAAAATAATTATTTTATTTAAAGGCCTATTTTTAATCAGTTCTAAGACACCAATTAATGATTCATAACTAGAATTGTAACAATCGTCAATTAAAGTTGTGTTTTTACGAAGTTTTATAATATTCATTCTTTGATTTTCAATTTTAAATGATTTAATAACATCTATAATAACTTCAATAGGGATTTTAAAAAGTAATCCCACTTGAATTGCCAAAATAACATTATTGATTAAATGTACTCCTGGAACATTAAATATAATTTTATACTCTTTATCGAATAATCTTATTTTAAAAGTAGTTTTATCAAATGTACTTTTTACATCATAAATAATCAAATCATTATTTTGGTTACGCCCACATTTAATAATCGATATTTTTTCTGTTTCTTTTAGAGTTTTTAAATATTTATCATCACCATTAACAATAAGAGTTCCTTCTTCCATTCCGTCTAATATTTCCGTTTTGGCTTTAAAAATTTTTCTTTTAGACCCCATATTACCAATGTGCGCACTTCCAATATTGGTAATTACTGCCACATTTGGTTTACAAAGTTTTGACAATAAACTTATTTCACCAATATGATTCATTCCAAATTCGGCTACTATTACATCATGATTTGATTTTATTTTAAATAAAGTTTTAGGAATACCAATATGATTGTTATTATTTCCTTCACTTTTTAAAACATTATATTTAGTTGACAAAATTGCTCCTATCAAATCCTTAGTAGTTGTTTTACCATTACTTCCCGTTATAGCAATTAACGGTATATTATACTTACTTCTTTGATAACTAGCTAAATTAATTAAGGATTCATAAGTACTTTTCACTTTAATAATTGGTATTTTGGTATCTAATGATATATTTTTCTCAACTATAATCGCCCTTGCACCTTTATTTATTGCTTCTTCTACAAAATCATGACCATCATGTTTTGCTCCAACTATTGCAACAAATAAATCTCCTTTTTTTACTTTTCTACTGTCAATTTTTATATTTCGAATTTTTTTATTTTTGGAATAACTTTCATTTACGATTTTTCCCTGGCAAACTTCGATGATTTTATCAATATCCAAATAATCCCCCCTTATCTTTACCTTATTACATCCTATTCAAATTTATCGTTTTAATGTTTAAATTTAGAAGTTGCTAGTATAAATTCTTTGATTAATTTATTCATAATTTCATCATAATTTACCATTGATTCAGGATGCCATTGAACACCAATGAAAAAGTTTTTGGTGCTATCTTCGACAGCTTCAATAATATTATCATCACTAATTCCAACAATGTTTAAATTTGTTTTTACAACATGCCATTTATGCCGGCTATTAACACTTATTTTTGATTGTTTTATTATTTCAAACAATTTTGACTTTTTTTTAATTACAACTTCATGAACATACTTTTCTCCTGGTTTAGAATGATTTAAATTGAAAAGGCGTTCAATTTTGCCGTTAAATGCAACACTCATTGCTTGCATTCCTAAACATATACCTAATAATGGCTTATCAGTAGAATGAGCATACTTAATAATTTTTAAATCGTAATCATAAAATTCATCGCCACCTTGACAAACAATTCCATCACATAAATCAAGTATTCTTTTTAATTCTAAAAATTCTTCTTCGGTTAATTTTCGAGTGCTGTTAAGGTCTTTCCCATAAAATGACTCAATTAATGGCGGACATATTCCAATTGGGATACCGCCATATTTGATAATTGCATCACTTACTTCTTTATATATGCTTAACAGATTACGACCTTCAGGACTTTTTTCCGGTCTTAGAACAATTCCAATTACAGGTTTCATATTTTCCTCCTTTATACATCCTATTTTTTTAAAATAAAAAATGACTAGCTAAGCTAGTCGTTTTTACTAGTTTATATAATAAATAATATAAATTAACACTCATTTTATTATTGACTACTATATATCATTTTTGAACTTCTAACACTTTACGCACTTTATCTTTTATTCTTTGTAATGCATTATCAATTGCTTTAGGATTTTTGTCTAATATTTTAGCTATTTCTCTATAATTAAATCCATTTATTTTCAATTCAAAAACTTGCTCTTCAAAATCCGTTAAATGCATTTTTATTTTAGTTATTAATTCTTGTTTTGTTTCTTTATTTAATATAATATTTTCAGGATCTGTTTTACTATCGCCAATAAAATCTTCTAAACTAACATCATCACTATTTTTTATAGTTTCTTCAAGTGATAATGATTCATTTAATATTTTATGTTTTAATCGCTTAGTAGAAACAATTAAACTAATCATTCTTCGTTCAATGCAAGTTCTAACATATGTATAAAAACTAGTATTTTTATGTTCGTTATAATGATTTATTGCATTAGACAAACCTATAAAACCTTCTTGAATTAAATCATTTATTTCTATTCCACTATATTTACATGTTTTATACATTTTATTAGCAAGTGATACAATTAGTGGGCGATACTTTTCAAAAAGAATTTCTCTAGCATCTTCATGATTTTCTTCAATCAATGATACTAATTCACCATCTTCATAATCTCTATATTTCATACTACCTCCTTGCCGTTTTAGTTTTATAAATAATTATACCGGCTGCAACTGATGCATTAAGACTATTAATTTTGCCATACATTGGAATACTTGCAATAAAATCACATTCTTTTCGCACTAATCTACTAAGACCTTTTCCTTCATTTCCTATTACAAGGGCGATTTTTCCCTGATAATCAATTTTTTCAAAATCTGTACCATCCATATCCGCCCCAATTATCCAAAAACCTTTATTTTTTAATTCTTTTATGGTATTAACCAAATTAGTTACTTGCGCGATTTTAACATTTTCTAATGCCCCAGAACTTACTTTCATCACAGTTGCATTAACCGATACACTTCTATCTTTAGGAATAATAATACCATCAACACTTGCGGCTTCACAAGTTCTAATAATCGCCCCTAGGTTATGGGGATCTTCTAAATGATCTAAAATAACTATCAAAGATTCCTCTTTATTAATAAAATCATCAATATCAAAATACTTATAATCTGGTACTTTTAATATTATACCCTGATGATTTTCTTTTACAACTTTATCTAATTCATATTTTTCTAGCCAATTGATTTTAATATTTCTATTTTTTAATGATTTTATAATATTTTTGTCATTAAAGTTTTTATAAATATAAGCTTCCTGTATTTTTTTATTACTTTTTATAATTTCTTGGACAACATTTTTCCCATATACATACATTTTAATCACCTACTATAAAATTAATTATTGTATCTATTCTTTTTATTTGATTTTCCAAATATAAATATCCAATTAAAGCTTCAAAAGCAGTTGCATGTTTATAAGTTATAATATCTGCATTTTTAGCTTTTGATTTTGTTTTATGATTACGCGCTCTTTTAACAATTGATAATTCTTCTTCTGTTAAAATATTATTATCCATTAAATTTTTTAAAAAAATATTTTGTGCCTTAGCACTCACATAATTAACGGCATTTTTTTGTAAATCATTTACTTTAGCTATCCCTTTTTTTATTAAAAATAATCTAATATATTGCTCATATATACTATCTCCTAAATAAGCAAGCACTAAAACATTAATTTCTTTAGTCTGCATTTTTTACCTCAAATCTATCAAATGTTATATTTTTGATCGCACCATTTTTTACATCATTAATAATAATATTAACTACTTTATCATAATCTATCTCGCCACCTTTAATTAAGCAACCTCTTTTTTTTCCAATTAAGTCTAAAGTTGGAACAATATTTTCAAAATCAATATTAAAAACTCCATATCTTTCTTCTAATTTTTCCGGATAATACTTGCTTAACATTTTTAAAATATGTAGCGCAACTTCATCATAGGGCAAGACTTCTTCTTTTATTGCCGTTAAACTGGCTAAATTTAAAGCAACAACTCTATTATCTAATCTTGGCCACAAAATACCTGGTGTATCTAATAATTCTAAATTGTCATTGATTCTAATCCAATCAATACTAGTTGTTATTCCCGGACGATTACCAATTTTTGTTGCTTTTCTACCAACTAAGCGATTAATAAGTGTTGACTTGCCAACATTTGGAATGCCAATAATCATCGTTCTTATTTTTCTTAATTTTAATCCTTTTTGCTTTCTCTTGTCTATAAGCGGTTTTGCTATTTCATAAGTTAAATTAATTAAATTTTTTAAACTCGTATTTTTGGACAAATCTAAAAGTATTACTTTATGTCCTTGTTTTTCATAATATTTAACCCATTTATCCGTTTCATTTATATCACATAAATCTATTTTTGTCATAACTATAATTCTAGGCTTTGACCCAACAATTTCATCTATATCTTTAATTCTTGATGAAAAAGGCATTCTTGCATCAACTATTTCATATACAACATCAACTAATTTCATATATTCTTTCATTTGTCTTCTTGTTTTTACCATATGTCCTGGATACCAGTTGATATTTGTCATAATATCTCTCCATTCATTTTGTTTTAAATATATTATACCATTTTCAAGGTGAAAACAAAAATGATAGATTTTAAGATTATTTTTTATAAAGTTATCAAAATGTTAAAAAGGAATGACTAACATCATTCCCTTTCACTTAGCTTTTTATAATACTCAAACTTTTTCATTGAATCTTTCTTTTGGTTTTGCAACAATTCTTCGGCGTGATTTGGATTTATTCTTTTTAACATAGTATATCGTGTTTGCGTATTTAAGAAATCTTCGTATAAATCAAAATCAACATTTTTGCTATCTAAAGTTAATTTTTCAGTAACAGGATTATATCTGAAGATTGGAAAATATCCACACTTTGTTGCATCTTTTTGACTTTCTAAACTATTAGACATACCACCTCTAATACCGTGTGCAATACATGGGCTGTAGGCAATAATAATTGATGGTCCATTATAAGCAGCTGCTTCGTTAAACGCTTTAATAACTTGCATTGGATTAGCACCCAAACTTACTTGGGCAACGTAAACATGGGGATAAGCAAGTGCGATTCTAGCTAAGTCTTTGCGGGCAACTGGTTTACCACTTGCTGCAAATGCAGCTACACTTCCTCTAGGAGTTGCTTTTGAAGCTTGCCCACCAGTATTGGAATAAACTTGGGAATCAAGAACCAAAATATTAACATTATCATTGCTTGCTAGCACATGATCTATTCCACCAAATCCAATATCATATGCCCAACCATCGCCTCCAATAGTCCAAATAATACGACTCTTAATATATTCTTTTAATTCACCTAATTCTTTTGGCGCTTTATCATAATCAATATTTTCATACACTTCTTTTGTTACATTATAATCTTCTGGATTTTCTAACCATTTTTCAAACCACTCTTTATTCGGTCCTTCTATGTTTTCTTCCATTATTTTTTTAATACGGTTTCTCATCACATTTGATGCAACCAACATACCATAACCATATTCAGCATTATCTTCAAACAATGAACTTGCCCATGGCACCGTATAAGGCATACTTGGAGCACTTCCGCCATAAATTGATGAACAACCTGTTGCATTGGCAATAATCATACGATCTCCAAATAATTGAGTTAATAATTTAATATAAGCAGTTTCACCACATCCAGCACATGCTCCATGAAAACAGAATTTTGGTTCTTTAATTTGGGTTCCTTTAATAGTTGTTGGTTGAAAAATATCTTTTTCTGAAATATTGTTAAATAAATAGTCTGCTATATCTTGTTCTTTATTTTTAAGTTCAGTAGAAAAATCTTTTGGAATTAACGCTTTCTTTCCACCGCGACCAGGACAAACATTCATACATAACCCACATCCTGTACAATCTTTAACTGAAACACTAATGATAAAATAATAATCCTCTAGCTTTTTTTCCATAGGTTTTATGCATCTTTCTTTAACATAGTCCGGCGCTTTTTGATATTCTTCTTCATTTAAATAAAATGGACGAATAACCGCATGTGGACAAACAAATGAACACTGTGCACATTGAATACAATTACTACTTACCCAACTTGGAACAATATCGCTAATCGCACGTTTTTCTAATTTGGTTGTACCTCCTTCAAATGTCCCATCTGGATATTTTAAGAAAGCCGAAGTTGGTAACTTATCCCCTTCACGTCTAGTCATTATTTCAAAAACACCATCAAAAATGTTATTGAACTCCTCACGATAATTTTCCAAATCAATTTTTACTTCTTTTAAATATTCAAAAACTTTATCAATTGCTTCATAGTTAGCTTTAACAACATGCTCACCTTTATTAATAAAAGCTTCATGTACCATTTTTTTCATTTCCGCAACAGCCATATCAAAATCAACAATATTAGTTACTTTCATAATTGCTGTTTGCATAATCGTACTGATCCGATTTTGAAGACCGGTTTTGCGCGCAAGTTCATAAGCATTAATGATATAAAATTTAACATTTCTATTAATTAAAATTTCTTTCATTTCACGAGTTAATAATTTTTGAACTTCACTTTCTGATTTTGAAGTTGCTAAGATGAAGATACCATTTTGCGCAATATTATGAATTACTTTAAAGGTTTTTAAATAACTTTCTTTGGTTACAACTACTAATTGGGGATTTTCAACATAATAAGTTGCACGGATTGGTTCATCACAAAATCTTAAATGACCAACTGTCACACCACCAGATTTTTTGGAATCATATTGAAAATAACCTTGAACATATTTTTTTGTGTTATCACCAATAATTTTCATAATTGATTTAGATGCGGTAACCATTCCATCGCTACCGTATCCATAAATAATAAATTCATTAGCATTGGTAATTTGGAAATTTTCATCGACATCTAAACTTAAATTAGTTACATCATCAACAATTCCAATTGTAAAATTGTGTTTTAATTCGCCATTCAACATATCATAAACAGCTTTAATTTGTCGTGGAGTCGTATTTTTACTCGACAACCCATAGCGCCCACCTACTATTTCAATTGGTTTTCCTTTTAGTGCCGCTACAACATCTAAGTATAATGGCTCCCCAATACTACCTGGTTCTTTTGTTCTACTTAAAACGGCAATTCGTTTAACTGTTTTTGGTAATACTTTTAAGAAATATTTGGTGCTAAAGGGACGGTACAAATGAACAACGATTAATCCCACATTATAATTTTGATTATTTAAATAATCTATAGTTTCTTTAATTGTTTCCGTAACCGAACCCATAGCAACTATGATATTTTCCGCATTTTCGCTTCCATAATAAGTAAAAGGAGCATAATTAGTACCCGCAATTTCATTAATTTTTTGCATATATTCATTTACAACCTCAGGAACAACATCGTGAAATTTATTTCTAACTTCCATTGCTTGAAAATAAATATCATCATTTTGTGCTGTTCCTCTAGTAATTGCCTTATTTGGTTGTAAAGCTTTTTCTCTAAATTTTTTTAAAGCTTCATAATCAACTAAACCACGAAAATCTTCCTTATCTAAAACATCAATTTTTTGTAATTCATGACTTGTTCTAAAACCATCAAAAAAATGCATAAACGGAAGCGATGTTTTGATAGCAACTAGATGGGCAATTGCTGATAGATATGCTACATCTTGAACTGAAGAAGAAGCCATCATAGAAATTCCCGTTTGACGAACAGCATAAATATCTTGATGATCTCCAAAAATACTTAATGCATGAGTGGATAATGATCTAGATGCCACATGAATAACACCCGGTAGCATCTCGCCAACCATTTTATAAATATTTGGTATCATTAACAGCAATCCTTGGCTAGCAGTAAAAGTAGTTGTTAAAAGACCTGCTTGCAAACTACCATGAACCATTCCCGCTGCCCCTGCTTCACTTTGCATTTCGACAACTTTGACAGTATCGTTAAATAAATTAAGTCGTCCTTCATTACTCCATGCATCTACATGTTCTGCCATAGGACTAGATGGTGTAATTGGATAAATACCTGCAACCTCAGTAAACATATAAGCATTATAAGCACATGCTTCATTACCATCTATCGTTAGTTTTTTCTTCATCTTTACCCCTCATTTCTATTCTTTTTCTTATACATTATACTATAAATATTATTAAATTAAAAGTATTTTGATCTTTTTACTTAAATCACTAATTATTTATTTAATTAATACATTAAAAAAGAAGAAATAACTCTTCTTATACACTCTTAAAATTAGCAAAATTTAAATAATCAAAAATGTATTATAAGCTGGGACAAATGTTGGCAATATAACAACTTGAGTAACATTTAATTTTTAGGCTTAAAAATCAAAGCAAAAACAAATGATAAAAAAATAGTTGATACAATACC
>JAAYMD010000033.1 GCA_012521575.1 Mollicutes bacterium | reverse complement strand
TTCTTTTTCTTTTTTCTTTTCTTTTACTTTGGTCTTTGAATCTTTTTTAACTTTTTTCTCAAATTGTTTACGACCAAAATCAGTTTTTTCAGCAATATAACCAATTAATGCCATCACTAAAATAACACCAACAACAATAAACCAGACATAATTATCATAAATAAAATCCATATTCATATTCTTCCTCCTACTCTTTAAAACATCTTATCATTTTTAATTACTTTTATCAATATTTTTAGTTATATTTTACACAATTTTCAGTTAAATAGTCTTTTCCTTTAAATGAATCAAAATCAAGTAAATTATTAAAATTTTGCTGACGTAAAACTTCGAAAAGTACAATTGCAACAGCATTAGATAAATTGAGTGCTCTAATGTTGTCATTTATAGGAATACGAAAACATTTATCTAAATTTTTTTGAAGAATTTCTTTAGGTATTCCAGTACTTTCTTTACCAAAAATCAAATAAATATTCTTATTTGTATCACTAAAATCACAATCAGTATATCTTTTTTTACCATACCTTGTTAAAAAATAAAATTCCCCCGTGTTTTTTTCACAAAAATGTTGAAAATTTTCATAAACTGTATAATTACATTTATCTATATAATTCACACCACTTCGCTTAACACTTTTTTCATCTAATGAAAAACCAAGCGGTTTTATTAAATGTAAATGAGTGTCGGTCCCAGCACACGTTCTCATAATATTTCCTGTATTTTGAGGAATTTCAGGCTCATACAAAACTATATGAATCATATTACATAACACCGTTCTTAATTAAAAAATTTACTATATCCTCTTTAACAATAGTTTTCGGGGTTAATATATCTTCTATTTTTCCTTCATTAATTACTAAAAGATTTGTTATTTCAAGTAAATCATCTTTATATTTTTCTAAATCTTGACTTAATAATTTTTTTAATTCGGTTCTTACTTCCGCTAAGTTTGAAGTGATATCCATTACAACAATTTCATCTGTTAAATCGTATTCTAAAACTATTTCTTTAATAATCTTATCTGTTTCTTCACCATTATCATCATTACCATTAACAATATAAATAACAATATTAGGATTTTCCAATAAGTAATTTTCTAATTCTTTTGGTTTTACTTCGGAAATAATTTTAGCCAGTGACGAATTACTTTTAAAATATTCTTTATCTATTTTGTATTGTTCTGCCAACCTAAAAGTTAAAAATACAGTTCCTAAAATTACAAGTGCTAATGTAATGCAATTTTTAATCGGTATTTCTCTTTTTTTCATTATTTCACCCCTTTTTTTATTTTAATATTTTTGGAACAACATTTTTTAATGTATTCAATTATATGTTACTTTTTTTTAATTTATACATTAAATAATTGTTTCACTCTTTTCGATATCATTAATTGTTACAATTGGCAAAACAATACCTTCCTCTTTTAAAAATTTAGCAAATTTTTCTCTAAAAATTCCTAACTCTTTAACAATACTATCTGGATAAATACGTTTACTACTTTTGATCGCATTATAAACATCTACAATATCAACTTCTTTTTTATTATGATATAAGGCATGGGAAAACGCTTGGGATAATACTGAAAAAGCAACATCTGGATACATTGCAGACAAACCATATACTCGTTTAAATTCTGAAGTTGCACTTACAATTGATTCAATTAATTGTTTAGTAACATATTCGTTATATTTAAATTTAATTCCTGTTTGTTTCTCAATTTTAGGAAGAGTTCCCATTAAAATTTTAACTGTGGTTTCCTGATCTGGTTCAAGAACATCAATTTTTTCAAAACGACGAAGAAAAGCACGATCACGCACAACATAAGTATTATATTCAATTGTTGTAGTGGCACCAATTGCTTTAATATCACCACGGTCTAAAGCTGGTTTTAAAATATTGGCCAAATCCATTGGTCCATCACCTTTTGCACCAATTAAAGTATGAACTTCATCAATAAAAACTATTACTTTGCTCATTTGTTTTAATTCTTCAACAAAAATATTAATTATCATTTCTTCGCGACCATCAATTTCAACATTACCAATCAGTGAAGTTGAATTAACTTTTATAATTCGATATCCTTTTAAAGCTTCTGGCACTTTATTTCTTTGAATTAAATAGGCCAAACCTTCAACAATGGCTGTTTTACCAATACCAGCTTTACCTACTAATAGAGCTGATTTTTCTGGGGTTAACAAGATAATCATTAACCTTTTAATTTCATTTTCACGAGCAATAGCTGGATTGGTAATGTAAGTTTTGCTTGTTAAATCTTCCCCATACATTTTAATGGCACTAAATCTTTCGTATATAGGCCTTTTATTGTCATTATTATTAACTTGATTATTCGTATTATTAATATCATCATCAAATATTTCAATTATTTCCATATTTTAACCCTTTCTATTCAGTAATAAAACCATTTCTTTTAAATACTTTGATAATTTTTTCGCTCCCTACAGCACCATTAATACGATTATATTTTCCTTGAATTTCCCCATCTATCACAAACACTGTCAAAGGTGTTCCAGTAAAATTAACAAGATTATCTAATTCCTTCATCTCATCTTCTGTTAAATTTCCACTGGCAACATTAATATAATAAACATCTACATTATACTCATCAACTACTCTTTTTAATGTTTTTTCATACCGTTTACAAAATGAACATTCAGTAGAACCAATATAAAAAATAAATGTTTCATCATTTTCCAACTTTTCCTTAAATTGATTATAATTAATTTCAATATATGGTTTATTACTAACACACGCAGTTATTAAAAATATAGTTAATAATACAACTACTATTTTCTTTATTCTCATATCATTCACACTCTCTTTCATTATAATTATATCCTAATAAATAAAAAATTAAAAGATTTTTTACATAATTTATTAGCACAAAAAATGGATACATTTTTGTACCCACTTCACCTTTCATTTTTTTCAAATATTAACACTTGATCTGGCATTAAATATATAAATTGGTTAGTATTTAAAATATTATCATAATTTTTTGGGAATTTTTCTTTTATTTTTGCTAATGTATCACCTTCATTAGTTATATAAAAAGATATATTATTTTTAGGTACGAGCAATTCCTGACCAGGATAAATATAATCATTACTATCTAAACCATTTAACCTTGCTAAATCATTAACATCTAGATTAAATAATTGTGCTATCCCATAAAGTGTTTCGCCTTCTTTTACAATGTAATTATCAAAAGGATTGGCCGTTACTGCTGGAACAATTACAAGATCACCTTGCATTACTTCATAATCATTAGCAAAACCATTAATCATCCTTATCTCTTCAGGTGTTATACCTAAACTATTGGCTATCGAAAGTAAATCTTCACCTTCTCTCACAGTATAAATTCTATACAATTATCTCACCTCATGATAGTATATGAATATTCCTTTTTTTTGTCAAAAATAAAACAAAATCAATCCTATGTTAAAATGTTATTAATGAAAATAAAAATAGAAAGGACTGATTTTATTTCTCATAATAATTATATCCGAAATCTACTTAATATTAAAGACAATAATATAAAATTTTTTGATGATTTTTGCCATGACGGATTTAGAAAGGGCAAATCTTGTAAAATTATTAATGCCTTTTTATCTTATATCCCCAATCATTGTGATAAATGCGGTGTTAT
>JAAYMD010000032.1 GCA_012521575.1 Mollicutes bacterium | reverse complement strand
AAATTTTATTTTTATTCATTTTCCACATATTTTGATTTAAATAAATCATTTTCATCAATTTCCTCATCATCAATCAATTTTAATGGGGGAAGTTCATCTAAACTTTTAATACCAAAAGTATCTAAAAATTTATCCGTTGTTTTATAAATAATTGGGCGTCCAGGTAATTCCGAGCGACCAGCCTCATAAATTAACTCTTTGGCTAACAATTTTCTAATCATATGACTACTACTTACTCCTCTAATCTCATCAACTTGATTCCTTGTAATTGGTTGATTATATGCAATAATAGCTAACACTTCGAGCGCTGCAGTAGTTAACGGTTTGCTTTCTTCTAGTTGAACTAATTTTTCATAAAAGACATTATATTGACTTTTAGTAACCAATTTATAAATATTTCCATATTTTTCTAGTTGAATTCCACGTCTAGGCTTTTCTTGATACTCGTTAGATAATTCGTGGGCTAATTTTTCGACTTCTTCTATATTAATTTCTAAAATTTCGGCGATTTCATTACATGTTAACCCTTTATCTCCACTTAAAAATAAAAGTCCTTCTAAAGCAGCAATCATATTCATTTAATCACATCCTTTTAATGTTAAATAAATTTTTTGAAAATTATATTCTTGCGTAATATTTAAATATTGTTTTTTTGCTAAATCCAATATTGATAAAAATGTAACTATAATATATTCGCGATTATATTTTTCAAATAACTCATTAAATTCTACCTTTTTTTTCGCTTTTAAAATATTTTTTATTTCTGCACATCTTTTAGGAACTGAATACTCTTTTTTAATAATTTTTGTATTTAGTGGTTTTTCATCTTTAAGACGCGCCAAAAAAAGATTGAAAGCTTCAATCAAATCATCTAAACTAACATCAATCGGAGTTTCCTCAATTTCCTTTTTCATAAATGGTTTTAAATCACTTGGTTCTTTACTATGCATTAAACGTCTATTTTCTTCTAATTCCTTTAACTTGTTTGTCATTTCTTTATATTGCTTGTATAAGAGCAACTTATTAATCAAATCAACACGCGGATCTTCCTCGTCTTCTTCTGCTTTATGATTTGGTAATAATATTTCTGATTTCATTTCGATTAACTCAGCAGCCATTACTAAATATTCACTTGCAATATTTAAATTCAATTTTTCCATTTCATGAATATAGTTCAAATATTGAGTTGTTATTTCATCAATTTTTATATCAAAAATATCAATATCGTTTTGCTTTATTAAATGAAGAAGAAGATCTAAAGGCCCTTCAAATTCATTTATGTATACCGTATATTTCATGTTAACACACACCCGTTTTTTTCATCTTTTTAGGAAAATAAATTGTTAATAAATGATGCTATATCT
Source organism: Mollicutes bacterium (assembly GCA_012521575.1). Classification (GTDB taxonomy): domain Bacteria; phylum Bacillota_I; class Bacilli_A; order RF39; family UBA660; genus DUPI01. Next base: position 9,184 of record JAAYMD010000032.1, on the reverse strand, counting down.
GGTAGAAAAAGGATCCATAAGTATATAATTAAGGTGATTAATAAATACACTTTTACTTCTTTTGTTAATTTAGGAATTGGAATTTTCATTTAATCATCCTCTCTTTTTGTAACTTACATAAATAATAACACAAAATAACTTTTTATACAACAATAGTTCATATTAATTCCTTTTAATTTTTTTATAAATTTCGATAACTACTAAAATTGGCAGTGCCATTATGAAAATATATTTGATATGTTCAAAAGGAATTGGTACAATTTTTAAAAATTGACTTAAAAACGTTTCAGTAACTATAATATGAAGCAATAAGGTTGCAGCAATACCTATGTAAATAAGCGGATTGCTTTTAAACGACATTTTAAAAATCGATGTTTTTTCACTTCGACAATTGAAAACATGTACATTTTGAATAAATACCATTAAAAGCAAGATATAACTACGAGCCAGTTCGATTTCTAAATGTAAATGGTTTATTAAATAATACCATACTATGAAAACAATTATTCCAATAGTAAAAGCTGCTAAAAAAGTTTGTTCCATTAAACTACGGTTAAAAATTTTTTCATTTGGTGATCGAGGTGGTTCATCCATAATACCTTCTTCGGCTTTTTCAAAGGATAAAGCCGCATCTTGAATACCGTCAGTTACCAAATTAAGCCACAATAATTGAACTGCTATAAGGGGAATTGGTAAATTAAATAAAATTGATAAAACTACAAATAAAACTTCAGCAATTCCGCAAGAAAGTAACATATAAACTACTTTTCTAATATTACTATAAGCCACTCTTCCTTCTTCAATACCTGCAACAATCGATAAAAAATTATCATCAGTTATAATCATTTCCCCTGTTTCTTTAGCAACATCTGTACCACTACCAACAGCAATTCCAATATTAGCTGCTTTCATCGCAGGAGCATCATTAACTCCATCACCAGTAACAGCGATAAATTCGCCCATCCTTTTATATGATTCAACTATTTCTAATTTTTGAAGAGGAGTTACTCTTGTAAACACTTTTTTATTTTTAACAAATTTATCAAATTCAACCTGTCCTTTTTGCAAATATTTTTCAATATCATTTCCGTTTGTCACTTCTTTTTCGTCACTAGCAATATTTAATTCTTTAGCAATAGTAAAGGCCGTAAGAGGATGATCTCCTGTAATCATTACAACTTTTATTCCCGCATTATGACATTTTTCAATGGAAGACTTTGCTTCATTGCGAATTGGATCAATAAAACCAACAAGTCCAACGAAAGTAAGTGGTGGAATATCGCTATCTTCATATCCTTCTTTTTCTTCGAAATGTTCTTTAATTCCTTTAGCTATCGCAATTACTCGATAGCCCTTAACTGCTAATTTTTCATTTTGTTCTTTTATTTTTTTAGTATCTATATTAACTTCTTTTCCATTTACCTCCATTTTTTGGCAAAAAGATACTACTTTTTCTACCGATCCTTTTACTGTGCAATAAATTTGATTATTTTCTTTGTAAAACACTGCTGAATATTTGTTTTCTGATTCATACGGAATTTCTCCAACAACATTATTTTTCAAATCTTTATTAATATTCAATTTATATGCGAGTGCCAAAAAAGCAACATCAATTGAATCTCCATATTGTTCCCAAGTGTTATTTTTCTTGGTTAAAATCGCTTCATTGTTAAGAAAACCTAACTTAGCAATTTGCTTGGCTTCTTCTATACTACCCCCATCTTCTCTTATAACTTTACCTTCATCGTTATAACCAACTCCTTCAACCGTAAAAAGAGTGTTATCAGGTAAAAGTATAACTTTAGCAGTTTGCTCGTTTAAAGTTAAGGTGCCAGTTTTATCACTAGCAATAACCGTACAACTGCCCAAGCTTTCTACCGCATTTAACCTTTTAACAATAACATTCCTCTTTGCCATTCTTCTTGAAGCTATAGATAGAGATAGAGTAAGAGCAAAAGGAAGGCCTTCTGGAATAGCTGATACTGAAAGCGCAACTACGGTAAAAAATATTTCACGTGCTACATAACCTTTGAAATATAGAATAATTGCAATTAATAAAGCAGATATGGCAGTAGCAATCCCAATTTTTTTAGTAAACTTTTCCATTCGGATAATCAAAGGAGTTTTTGTTTCTTCCCCTAATAAAACCGTTGATGCAATTTTTCCAATTTCGGTATTTTTACCAACTGCCGTTACAACACCATGTCCGCAACCGCTTATCACTGAACACCCAGCATAAGCCATGTTTTCACGGTCAGCAATAACTAAATCTTTTTCCAGCTTTTGATAAATTTTTTCAGATGGAATCGATTCTCCTGTTAGCACCGATTCATCGATAGTTAAATTATAACAATCTATTATTCTTAAATCGGCAGATATTTTACTTCCTGGTTCCATCACAACGATATCACCAATTGTTAACTGTTCAGAATCAATTTCTTGTTCAATTCCATCTCTAATAACTTTGGCGGTAACTTTTATCAAATTTCGAAGACTTTCAGCACTTTTATTAGCGCGCCATTCTTGATAAGTTCCAAGTAAAGCATCTGATAAAATTACAATCAAAATAAAAACCGCATCAATTATTTCACCAATAATAAATGATAAAATAACCGTAATGACTAAAATAAAAATAATCGGACTTTTAAATTGTTCGAAAAAAATTTGCCAAATAGTTTTACTTTTAGCTTTTGGAAATATATTTTTACCATATTTTTCCAACCTTCTACCTGCTTCTTTAGTAGTTAAACCTTTTTCTTTATCCGTTTCAAAAAATTTTAAAGTTTCTAGTGCACTTTCTCGATACCATAGTCTTTCTTCTTCCATGCCCATTCTCCTTTTATAATTAAAATTATACCACTTTTTTTACTTAAACCAAAAATTTTCTTTATTTACACATCATAAATTTTTATAGAAATTTGTGTGCTACAAGATTTGATCAAAATTATAAGAAAAAAAGAAATTAAATAAACTGCATTTATTGAATAAATAGTTTTATATCTCATAATTATGATTTGTAAAATCATATATCAAAAATAAAAGAAGCATAAATTATATACTTCTTATACAATGTTTGTCATAAAATTGATTTGCTTTTACTATTTGCCAAAGATCTAATTTACTCAAAATCCTTTTTCTTATTTTTTCTTTTTTCTTCTTCAATTAATTCTGTATATGCCACCTTACCAACGAGTGTCTTAGGCAAGGAGTCACGATATTCAAATACGTGAGGTATTGCATATTTAGCAATATTTTTTTGGCAATGTTCATAAATACTTTGCTTTATTTCTTCAGTCGGTTTAATTCCCTCTTTAAGCACAATAAAAGCTTTTGGAACTTGTATTTTGTATGGATGATCAATCCCAATAACTGTTGACATTAATACTGCTGGGTGACTATCAAGCACATTTTCAATTTGCTGTGGATAAATATTATAACCTGCTGAAACAATCATTCGTTTGATACGTTGCTTGAAATAGACCCAACCATCGCTATCCATACACCCTAAGTCTCCTGTATGTAACCAAACTAACCCATCATCGTGCAACTGCAGAGTATGCGCTGTTTCTTTGGGCTCTTTTAAATATTCCAACATTACTGTTGGCCCAGCTACACATATTTCCCCATCTACACCATATTCAACCTCAGTATGAGTATTGGGTTTAACAATTTTATAATAAGTATCAGGATAAGGAATACCTATACTTCCTTCACGGTATTCATGTTCTGGAGTTAAACAAGTACCAGTAACACACTCCGTTAAGCCATAGCCCTCGCGAACTTGCACTTTTGCCCCTCTTTCTTTTAAAAATGCATCTATTTTCTTTTTAAGGCTAACAGATAAAGAATCTCCACCAGATATTACCACTTTCAAAAATGATAAATCAAGTTTTTTCATTCTTTTATTTTGCAGTAATGCTTCATAAAGAGTTGGGACTCCTGCAATAACATTAGGTTTGTATTTTTTTAATAGTTTATCAAACGTTTTGATATTAAATTGGGGCTGGAGTATAGAAATACCACCAAAGTACATAACAGTATGAATGCAAATACCTAATCCAAAGCCATGAAAAACAGGCATGATAGCTAAAACTGAATCTCCTGCTTTTAAACCGCCACCACACATGACAATACCTTGTTCTGCTAAAGCATTAAAGTTAATATTGGTAAGAATAATTCCTTTAGGCTTTCCTGTAGTACCACCGCTATAAAGGATAGCTGCAACATCTTTTCCTTTTGTGCGGACCTCACAAGTTTGCAAATAATATTTACTACTATTTATAAATTCTTTCCAATAAATTATTTTTTCACTTGTTTTTGGCGTTTTTACTTTTCGACCTTTAGTTAACCAATAACCAACACCTAAAGTAAATGGCATTGAATCTTTAACGGAAGCAATAATTACTTTTTCGATTTTTGTATCATCAATAATATTTTCTATTTTTTGCCAAGCAATATCAATTGTTAAGATTGCAACACTTTCAGAAATATTCAAATAATATTTAATTTCATTTTCACCTGATAACGGATGAACCATATTAGCAATAGCACCAATCATATTTAAAGCATAAAAAGCAATAATTGCTTCTGGTGTATTGGGCATACAAATTGTAACAACATCTTTTTCTTTTATTCCATTTGCTTTAAAGGCCCTCGCACATTCTTTTATCTCTTCAATAAATTCTTGGTATGTTTTTTTTACTCCAAAATAATTATAAGCAATAAAATCAGGATATTTTTTAGCAGTATCATAAATTGCGCGATATAATGAAGTATCTTTATATTCTAAATGTTTTGGTATATTTTTGTAAGAACTATACCATGGTGTTTTTACTTTCAACTTATCACTACTAATTTTCATAATCAACCTTCCTGTTCACTTTTTCATCTAAAAGATGAGGATTTTCTAGTATATAGTTTACTAATTTAAATGATTTAGCAAAATAAAATCCATCACCAATTCGTTCATCTAATGTAATTCCTACTTCAACTATTTTTCTTTTATCTATCTTACCATTATCATCAATAACATTATGATCTCTTATTTCCCCAATTGCTACAAAAATAGAATTGGTTCCATAGTTATTTAAATGATGATAACATGGATTTGATTTTATACTTCCTAAGTTTGACACTAAAACTGTTGTATAATTAGGATCCCCTTCTGTTATAGATTTGGGAACCAGACCATAAAAGTCCAATTTTCGAAAAATCCACATAACAAATGATAATAACCAACGTGGTAATTTAGTAAAAAACTTTAAAACATCATCAAGAGAATTTTTTCCTTCTTTTCGAACTTTAGCAACATCATGATATATTTTTTTCGAAATATCTTCAAGATTCATATCCTCATCTACTTTTAATACAATAATGCGCTCCTCGGCATCGTCTGAAAATTTATTTTTAGCTACAAATGAAATTGTTACTTCTTTTCGTTGATATAACCTTTTTCCAGCAATAAATCTATTTAATGCTGGACGATTATAAATAGTTTTAGCTATAGCCGTAACAAACGCATGAAAAATAGTAATCTTATAATCATTTAATTGTTCGTTTTTTTCTTCTAAATATTCTAATAAATCAGTAACATCAATTGTATCGTGCAAATATACTTCTGCCTCAGTACGATTTGGCATTAAATAAGGCATAATACCTTGAATTGCATCTTTTGGTTTAATGTATTCACCATCTCGGCGCTTTTTAAACATATTCCTATTACCTCCATACTACTATGATTTAATTTTATCATAAAATTTCAAAAAATTGAAATAATCCTATAAAAACCAAAATTTGACATTTTTAAAAATAAATGTATAATAATCCGTCCAAAAGGGGGATAACTATATGATTGACAATATCCAAAAATACACATTACCATATATAGCAATAAGGGGAATAATATCATATGCTTTTTATCAGATATCCGAAAAAAGGATTATTGCAAACTTTGATAAAATTAAAATTAATGAACGTGGCTACCAAGACAGAGTTGAAAAAATACCAGAACTATTGACTAAATTTGTTAATATTCTTGAAAAAAATGTTGAAAAAGAAAATTTAAATAATTTATATTATAACTTAAAAGACGTAAAAATAAAGAAAAAACTTTATCTTAAATTACTTGGAATATTTGGCAAATATAACAGTTATGAAAATAGTATTGAATACTCTGCAGAAAAAGCAATAGCCCATGAATTGTTACATTTAGCAAGCACGTGCTACGACAAAAAAAATAATACAGGACAATGTGGTTTTGTTCATTATAATGGTCTATTGACTTTTGGAAGAGCGCTTAATGAAGGTTATACTGATTTATTGGCAAGAAGATTTTTCAATCAAAAAACAAGAATCTATCACGATGAAGTCATAACCGCCCATTTTTTAGAACTATTAGTTGGTGAAAAAAATATGCACCAATATTATTTTAATAATAATATTGTTGGATTGATTAATCATTTATCAAAATATATGGATAAAAAAGATGCCATAAAATTCTTATTAGATATGGATTTAGCATTTGAATTTAAAAACCAATTTAATCCAATATATAAATTAAAATATGTCCAATTACAATTAAAACTTTATTCATTACTTAAACAATACAATTGGAAACTTTCTACCCAATTTGAAGTTCTTAAACTATTAGATTGCACAACAACAACAAGAACAATTATTAAAAAGAAAACTGTATAAAAAATTTAAATATAGTTAACAATTACACTAAAACACCAATAACTTAAAGTCACTGGTGTTTTTTATAAATCTATTTGCTTTATATTGTTTAACACAATTTAACTAACAATTAGATTGTTAATTTTTAATTTAAATTACTTTGCTCGCCATCATATAGTACTTTTTAAATTATTTTTTATATATTCCATATGTATTAGTTTTCGGATCTTCAAACACCGGTAATTTTAGCGGACTAATTGTTAATATAATAAATACAATTATAATAACACCGATTGCCACAACCGGAAAGTAAATATTATCAATTTTGGAAAATTCGGAAAAATTATAAACATGATATCCAGCATACTGACCAGTAAATATAGCAATATAAAATAATATTATATCAATTAATACAGAATGAATATTTAAACCAAATTTCATAAAATAATGACCACCTAAAATAATAATAATCGATGTAATAATAGAAACCAAACAACCTAAAAACCATTTATTTCTTTTAAGATTATATCTTTTGTTTTTCCTCCAATAAAAAACTATCCACCAAAATAAAATAGGAAAAAACGCAAGTTTAAGATGCTCCCATACACTTTCATTAATTGGCGTAAAAAGTCCAACAATAAAGTTATTATTAAAAAAATCATATGCAAAATGTAATAAAGAACCTACTAAAAGTAAAATTATACTTGAAATGAAAATTTGTATATTAACTTTTAAAAACACAAACAATTACCACCTTTACATTAATATTTTTATTAAAATATATGTAAATTATTAATTTTTAATACATAGAAAAAAATAAAAGGTAGTAATTATATTTTTTGTACAAAAATATGTAATTATATAAATTAAAGATTGTTTATCTAGTTAATTTAATGTTTTTTGTTAAAACCTTTTTAGGAAAACTATGTATTAATTCATATACGTGTGGTTCCTTTAAAATTGTTGGTTTTTTAACTTTACAAAGAGATCTCTTCCCCATTTGGCGCAAATTAGGAAGGTTTAAATTTTGAATAATTTCATTAGCATAAAAGAAATAATTGCCAACTACTTCTATATTTGGTAAATCTAAATTCAATAATTTTTGGTTTGAAAAAAGGAAAAAATCACCAACCGATCTTAATAGCGGAGTTAAAAATCTTACTAGTTCTTGATTATAATAAAGAAAACTATCTCCAATCTTTTTAACATTTAAAAGTTTTAATATTTTTAACTTTGAATTAAAATATAAAAAATAAGAACCTATTTCTTCCAAATTAGGTAAATCAAGAAAAGTTAACTTCTGGTTACCATAAAGAAATGCATCTCCTACTTTTTTTAAATTGTGCGCTTCAAACAAAAACAAATTTTTACAAAATTTTAAAAAGTCATTTCCTACTTCTTCTAAATTAGGTGCTTCAAAAAACATTACATCTTGATTTAAACCCATAAAATTATTTCCAACCTTAATTAAATTAGGAAATCTTAAAATTTTTGTTCTTTTATTACACCTTAAAAATGAATCGCCTATTTCTTTTAAACTTTCTAGTTGTAACTTTATTATTGAACGATTACTAGCAAAAAAGAAGTGACCTAGTTTTACCAAATTTGAAGCTTTAAAATTTATTAACCCATCATTACTAGCAAGAAAATAATCTCCTATTATTATTGTTTTAAGTAAATTTAAATCTTTAATTTTTCTATTATTAAAAAGACAATAATCTCCTATTTTTCTTACATTAGAAATATCAATATTTTCTAAATTTTTGAATATCTTCTTCCGTTTTACATTCATAAAGTTTATAGCCTGCTTTTAACATTAATTTTTCTGGACTTTCAACATTTTCAACACTATTAATTTCTTGTTCAATTATAAAACTATATATATTCTATAAAATCTCTAAGTTTATCATATGTGTTAAGATCTTCGTACAAAAAACGATTAGGTTCAAAAGTATTTGTTAATATTTTTGAAAGTAATCCCTTTTCTTCTAATAACGTTGAAAATTGAGTCCGGCAAAAATGCATCATGCGTTCTCCATATAACTTTTTTATCAATTTTAAATCTTCATTCATTTAATCACCTTTAAATTTTTCAATTTAATGTGAATTAATATTTTATCAATTTTTTAATAAATTGCAAGCCCTTTTATTAATTTAATTTTATAAAAAAAATCCACACAATTATTACAATTGTATGGATTTAACTACCTTATTATGGGGCGAGTAGTGGGATTCGAACCCACGCATAACGGAACCACAATCCGCCGTGTTAACCCCTTCACCATACTCGCCATGTGACAAATAATATTTTATCAAATGTTTTTATTTTTTGCAAGACTTTTTATACTTTGATAGTGTAAAATAGTCTAAAGAAATAAATCCTATGTTACACTTTTTTTAAAAAAATTTATCCTCGGCTAATTAAATTGATAATTATTTACTATTTCATTTGGTGTTTTAAAATTTAATACTTTTTTTGCTATATTATTATATCTACTATTATATCTTT
>JAAYMD010000031.1 GCA_012521575.1 Mollicutes bacterium | reverse complement strand
GTTTTACCTTTATTATATTTATTTTTTAAATAACTAAACATAGTAAGACCAGCGAATCCAACTTTTAATATAAGAATTAATAAAATTGCATTATCCAATGAATGTTTTGGAAAAAAATAAATTAAAAAATTTAATGGGCTTGCTAAATAATAAGCAAAAGTCCCAAGCATATTTCCGCCAATTCCTTTAGAAAAAGAATATAATAATGATTCAGATCCACTAAGAACATCTTTTAAATAACCAAATAGTGCAATATATTGTATTCTAGCATCTGTTATCAAGAAATTTTTGGTTCCCTCAAAAAAAATATTGGCGTTAAAAAATACTAACATAAAAATAATAACTGGAATAAAAAAAGATATAATATATTGTTTAGTTTTTTTCATATTACTCCCTCACAATTATATTATACCTTATCTTCTATAAAAAATAAACAGATCAAAAAAAGCACATTTAATTTTGTGCCTTTAAATAAACTATTCTCAATCTGTAACAAGTTTAACAGTACCATCCGGTTCTACTTCAAATACATATGAACCAAATTGAAGTCTTCCACTTATTACTATCCCATTTTCAATTTCAATAGTAACATCTGTAGGCTTTTGTCCACGAACTTTAACAACATCAACATCTGATCCTGTTATAATAGTATTCATTAATGATGTATCATTATCTGCTAATTGTCTTGCCATTGCTTCTCTCTCTAGAGCACTGATGTATCCCATTGCGCTACTTTTAGCAGCTCCTATTCTAGCATCCTCAATAATATCTAAAACTCTTGGTGTTGCAATTAGCATAATGATAGCTAGAATAACAATAACGGCTAATAACTCAATTAGTGTAAAACCCTTTTTGTTTAATTTCATATTTATTCCCTCCTCTATATTACAAAATAAATATATCACAGTTTTGATATAATAGTCAATACGTTTTTACAATTTTTACAATTTTTCAATTAAATGTGTCAATAATATTATAAACATATTTTTATAGTCTATACTATTTTTTATCACGATTTAGGAAAAAGATAAACGCACCTACAATAATAACATTGCCAACAGAATTAATTAAAACTTTCATTTGATCACGTTTTTCCCTGTCTTGATTATATTGATCGCTTTCAAAACGTTGCTTACAAATTTGTTCCTCTTCTTCTATACAATATTTTGTCTGATATTCCTCGTATGTATATGCTTCGTAATCAAACATTAAATCAACCGCACTTCTATAAGAAATAACTATTCCGGCAATAATCCAAATTACTAAAATTAAATTCATTATGCTTTTAATTAAATCGTTATCTTTGTTAAATAATTTCATGAAAACCTCCTAATCTTTCTTTTTATTTAATAAAATTATACCTGCACTGACAATCATTATATTACCAGCTGACATTATTAAACTTTTTTTACGGTTAACAACTTTCTTTTCTTCTGCATCACGGTAATATTCATAATTTTTAAGACAATTATCATGCTCATTATATGGTTCTTTTATATTACAATAAATACCTTCATATTCCGAATATTCCATTGAAGGAGTTGGCCATATAATATCAACTAAAGATATATGGAAAAATGTAATTGCAGAAATTAGCCATACTAATAATACAAGATTAGTTAATTTTAAAATTAAATCTTTTTCTTGGTCAAACAATCGCATTTTTTCTCCTTTCTATTTTAATTATATCATTATCCTTTTAATTTTTCACCAATATTTTTAAGTGCGCTTTTTTCTTCTTCTAATTTTCTTTTTTCTTCGTTAATAATATGTTCTGGTGCATTATTAATAAATCCTTGATTAGCAAGCAATTTTTCACGGCGATTTATTGAATCGATTAATTTTTGTTTTTCTTGCTTTAACTTTTCAATATCAAGTTTTTCATGAATACCCTTATAACCAATTATAACAGAACCATAAGTTAGAGGAACATCAATTTTATTCATATCACTTTCAATTTCATCAACAATAGTACACTTTAATAATTTTTCAAAAATTTCTCTATTATCATTTATTAAGAATTGATAATTATCATCTAAATTATTTACTAATAAAAATTTAGCGCTAATATTTGTTTCACTTTTAACATTTCTAATTTTAGTAATTATTTCAATGATATTGTTAATATTATTTACATCATAACTAAATTCATACTCTTCATTCCATTTTGGATATTCGCTTATCATTATTGATTCGTCACTATTAGGTAATTTTTGATATATTTCTTCTGTTACAAACGGCATAAAAGGATGTAACATTTTTAAAATATTTTTTAAAACATATACCAAAACATTTTTGGTTTGATTGGTCATATTTATTTTGGCAAATTCAATATACCAATCGCAAAAATCATTCCATATAAAATGATATAATTCTGCACCAACTACATTAAATTCATATTGTTCCATATGTTTTCTTACTAATTTAATAATTTTATTTTGTTTATCTAAAATCCATTTATCACTACTTGATAATTCCTCTACCTTGATTTTAGTTGGCGTATAATCTTCTAAATTCATCATTACGAAACGAGATGCATTCCATAATTTATTAATAAAGTTCCAAGTTGCTTTCACTTTATCTTCATCGTATCTTAAATCTTGGCCAGGGGCTGAATTGGTTGCTAAGAAAAATCTAAGCGCATCAGCACCATACTTATCTATTACTTCCATTGGATCAACACCATTTCCAAGGGACTTACTCATCTTACGGCCCTGCTTGTCACGAATAAGCCCATGAATTAAACAATCGCGAAAAGGTCGCTCATCTAAAAATTCTAATCCTTGAAAAACCATTCGACATACCCAAAATGGAATAATATCATAGCCTGTAACTAAGACATCATTTGGATAATATCTTTTTAATAAATTTGTTTTTTCCGGCCATCCTAATGTACTAAATGGCCAAAGGGCACTGCTAAACCAAGTATCTAAAACATCTTCATCTTGTACCCAACCATCTTCTTTTGGAGCTTCATACCCCACATAAATTTCATCACCTTTGTACCAAGCGGGAATTCGATGACCCCACCATAATTGTCTTGAAATACACCAATCATATGTTATTTCCATCCAGTGTTTTAATATTTTTTCAAATCTTTCTGGCACAAAATTAACCTTTTGATCCTTATTTTTTTGTACTTCTAAAACACGGTCAGCAAGCGGACGCATTTTAACAAACCACTGTTTTGATAAATATGGTTCAACTATTGCATCACTTCGTTCCGAATGACCTACAGAGTGAATAATTTCCTCTATTTTGATCAATAAATTCTGCTTTTTTAAATCCTCCACTAATTTTTGACGACATTCAAAGCGATCCATACCTTTATAAATTCCCGTATTTTCATTCATGGTTCCATCTGGATTCATAATAACTACTCGCTTCAAATTATGACGATTTCCTACCTCAAAATCATTTGGGTCGTGAGCAGGCGTAATCTTAACAACACCTGTCCCAAATTCAGGATCAGCATGTTCATCTCCAATAATAGGAATTAATTTATTTACAATTGGAAGAACAACTTTTTTTCCGATTAAATGTTTGTATCTTTCATCATTTGGATTAACGGCAACTGCAGTATCACCAAATAACGTTTCTGGTCGCGTAGTTGCCACTTCTAAATATTCATCACTATTTTCAACAAAGTATTTTATATGATAAAAAGCTCCTTTTTCTTCTCTATATATTACTTCTTCATTAGAAAGAGCCGTCATTTGAACAGGATCCCAATTAATAATACGTTCACCGCGATAAATTGATCCTTTTTTATATAATTCAACAAAAACATGTTTAACCGCATAACTTAATCCTTCATCTAAAGTAAAACGTTCTTTTGTATAATCCAAACTAAGCCCCAATTTAGCCCACTGATCTCTAATATTTTTGGCATATTCTTCTTTCCATTCCCAAGCATGTTTTAACCATTCTTCACGTTTCATATCACGCGGATTAATACCATTTTCGCGTAATTTAGCATCAACTTTTGCTTGGGTTGCTATTCCGGCATGATCCATTCCTGGTAACCACAAAGCATCATATCCATCCATTCGCTTATAACGTATTATAATATCTTGAAGAGTAGTGTCCCAAGCATGTCCAAGATGAAGCTTTCCCGTTACATTTGGTGGTGGAATAACAATAGTAAATGGTTTTTTTGATAAATCACCAGCCTCAAAATAACCTTTTTTATACCATTTTTCATATTTTCCTTGTTCAACTTCAATATGATTATATTTTTTATCTAACATTTTCATCCTCCTTTTTAATTTTTAAATAATATTAAAAAATCACATCCAACTTAAGGACGTGATGACGCGGTACCACCTTAATTTATAGTAATACTTTATTATTACTATACACTCTGTCATTTAACGCATGAATACGGAATATCCTACTTAATTTCAGATATTCAACTCCCCCGCTACCTTCAAGCAACTTCATTGTTAGTTTCCACCAACCACTAACTCTCTAT
>JAAYMD010000030.1 GCA_012521575.1 Mollicutes bacterium | reverse complement strand
TATCCTCGGCTAATTAAATTGATAATTATTTACTATTTCATTTGGTGTTTTAAAATTTAATACTTTTTTTGCTATATTATTATATCTACTATTATATCTTTTTAATTTTCTATGCATTTCTTCTTCTTTTGTAGTTCCTATCTTACAATCTTCTTTTTTGGTTATATATTCATCGTATCTTATTACTGCTTCTTCATAATCTTTTACAGCACACTTCCCTACCTTATCACTCCATAAGGCTAGAGCGATATTTCCTTCTTCATTTACTATTATTTCTCCAGCATCTGGTTTTTCTCCTCTTGCATTTAATTTATTTTCACTTTCTGGATAGGTAAACTTCATTTCTTTTGTTGATGTACCATCTAATATTTGACCTACTACTTCATATTCTGCTGCTTTCATCAATCCATATGCAGAATCTATAAATGCTCCTTCTCTTGCTTTTTGTACTATATTCCCTATTATAGGTATTGTTATTAATAAAAGTATAGATATTACTATTATTACTCCTAATAATTCTATTAAGGTAAATCCTTTACTTTTTTTCATGCATTCCCTACTTTCTATATTAAAATGTTACAATCATAAACTTATAGTAATTAACAATCTTTTTATCACTTAATGTATAATGTGGTATATAAAATATTTTTAAACAAAAAGCTTATTCATTGTATTTTTTTACATTCTTATTAGTTAACTACTTTCTTAAAATTATATTATTTATTTTAATCCCTTACATCAAAATATTGCTATTAGCCATAAAATTATGTAAACACAATTAAAAAGATATTAAATTAAAATCTTCTATTAGCTATCAAAATATCATAAATAATTAATTATTGTTCATGGTTTTACACATGTATTTTAATTAATAATTATCACTCAATTATATATTTCTTACACTTAGTTTGTTAAAAATTCTTAATAAGTTTTGTAATCATAAACATATAAAACAATATAGATAAGTTAATCAAATTTATCGCCCTAATTGATAACTTTATTTCTTCTATTTTTAAAAATTTACTTTATTATATAACTTTTAAATTAAAAGAGCTTTTTTAAACATTCGTTACATTTTCATGTAGGGCCAAATTAATTCCATTACCAATAATTTCACTTAATTTTTTAATTAAAAAATCTACTTCTTTCGGTGTTACCATTAAATTATAACCAATAGGAGTTAAAACTTCAAAAATTAATTGTTTGATTTCATTTTCATTTAACCCCCCTATCATTCCTAATAATTTTTCTTTGTCTTGCTTTTCTATTTTATAATCTTTTTTCAGATAATTAATACTGCCCATTGGAATTAATTTATTCAACGGATTATTCATGTTATGCTTTGAATAAGTAAAATGTCTAAGCATATAATTAAATGTATCACTTACTATCGTAACCGCATCAACCACAGTTGGTATACCTATTGCAACAACTGGAACTCCTACAATCTCCTTGCTAATTTTTTTTCTGTGATTTCCAATACCACTTCCAGGATGAATTCCCGAATCAGTCATTTGAATAGTTTTATTCAATCGTTCAACAGATTGACTTGCTAAAGCATCGATAACTATTAATAATCCAGGTTTTAATTCTTTAACTGTGCTAGTAATTAAATCGCTTGTTTCAATTCCCGTAGTTCCCATAACTCCCGGTTTTAATGCACAAACACGGCGAAATCCTGTTTCGAGATTTCCTAACATATATAAATGATTAGTAACTAAAACATTATTAATAACTAATGGTCCCAGCGAATCAGGTGTAGATTTTTCATTTCCTAATCCTACTATTAAAACTAAATCATCTGGTTTAATTTTTAAATGTTTAATTAGTTTTTGTAATTGCAAACTAAATATTTTTTTTACTTTCTCTTGATTTTCATAATCAGTAACATCTTCAAATTCAATGGTAATATAACTTCCTACAGGTTTTCCTGTCTTTTTAGAACCTTCCTTATCCAAATAAACAGTTGTAATAGTTATATCTTCTTCCTCTTCTACATGTGATTTAATTCCTGTTTTGGTTTTCATATTAGCTATTGCTTCAATTGCTAAATCTGTTCTTATATTATATTTTTCCAAATCTATTTCATGACCCATTTTATCACCTACTTTTTATTTTGCCAAATATATTTGTTTTTATTGCTTTTTTAATTATTTTTTGTTAAAATTAGTATGTTAATAACTTGGGAGGTGAAATAAATGCCAAATTTAAAAAATGCTATTAAGCATATGAGAGTAAGCGCGAAAAAGAATGAAAGTAATAATGAATATAAAGCCAGTATGAAAACAGCTATTAAAAAGACAGAAAAAGCAATTTTAGAAAATGATAAAGAAAAAGCAAAAAACGCTTTAAATGAAGCAATTAAAAAAATCGATAAAGCTGTTAAAAAAGGCGTAATACACGCAAATAAAGGCGCGCGCGACAAATCAAGATTGACTACTAAAGTAAATAGTATGGAATAATTTATACTTTTTGAACATAATAAGAAAAGGTGATTATTTGAAAAAATTTATACAAGTAGTAGTATTATTATTAATTTTAATTCTAACTATTAAATATCAAAAAGAAATATCAAATTATATTATCTTTAATTTTATTTATAAAAGGGAAATAGTTATTGAAGATTCTAATCAGTACAAACTTGATTTTAATTTTCAATATTTGAAAGAAACCGACAATTTTATACCGCGCAATAAGAAGGAATTGATAAATATAATCTACACCATTTTAAATAATGGATGGAGTAATTTCACTTTTTATTGTGATCCCAAATATACTACTTGTATTGAAGATATTGAAGAATTATCACAAGATTCAAGTTTTTTATCAATACTGAACAATTTTATTCACCCTTTTAACACGTATAGCACTTTATACACTAATTACAGTACTTTTGGGCGAATAACCATTGAGGTTGATAAAACGTATAGCCGAAGTGAAATCGAACTTTTAGAAAAAAAAGTTGATGAAATATACAATGCAGTTGTTAAAGATAATATGTCTACTGTAGAAAAAATAAAAGCGATTCATGATTATATAATTAATACGACATCTTATGATTCAGATCGCTCTGATGCCATAATATCAAAAAACTATGATTATATTCCACTATATCAATCCCATAAAGCAGTAGGACCCCTACTTCAGAATAAAGCAATATGCGGAGGATATAGTGATGCAATGGCACTTTTTCTAATAAAAATGGACATTCCAAATTATAAAATCTCCAATCAGGATCACATATGGAATTATGTCAATTTAGATGATCAGTGGTATCATCTTGATTTAACATGGGATGATCCAACTTTAGAAAATGGAGAAGAATTATTAATTCATGATTATTTTTTATTAACAACTGAAGAATTATTTGCTAAAAATAATAATCACCAATTTAAGGAAGTTATTTTTCTAGAAGCAGCTTTAAAAGGCACCTACTAGGTGCCTTTTTCCTTTGCCAAAGGTATTTTAATTTCAACTGTTGTTCCTTTATTGAACTTGCTAAAATAATTAATTTCACCATTATGTGCTTTAATTATTTCTTTTGAAAGCGTAATTCCAAGACCAGTGCCATTGGGTTTAGTTGTATTAAAAGGTTCTCCAAGTTTTTCTAATTGTTCTTTTGAAAGTCCAATACCATTATCTTCTATACATATTATTACCCATTTGTCTTTCACTTTTGATGATATTTTTATATTACCGACTCGTTTAGGATCTAATGCTTCAATACTATTTTTAATAATGTTGATAAAAACTTGAGTTAACCGATTATAATCACCATTTATATAGAAAAAATCACTTGCAATATCAACTTCATAATTGATGTTTTTTTCTTTAAAAATAGGAATGAAATTATCTATAACATCTTCTAAAACAGCATTAACATCAATGCGCTCATATTCTATTTGTATTTGCGTCATAGATAAAAAATCTTGTAATAAAATTAGTGTTCTTTCAATTTCTGCTTTTAAAATAGGAACATATTTTTGACTATGTTTAATATTATTAACATCAAACATCTCTAAATATCCTTTACAAACTGCTATTGGATTTTTTATCTCATGGGTAATTTTAAATAAAGTAGATCTTAATTGCTTATTTTGTTCTAATTCTTTTAAACTCATATGATATTTAATAATATCTTCAGCCGTTATATATATCATTAGTACTACAAAAATGATAAAAATATCCGAAAAAATAATAACAATTAATTTTGAAAACAATTCTATATTAATAGTTTGTTCATGAATTAACATTAAAAACATAAAAATAATACATTTAAAAACCCCTATATACCAAACATAATTTTTGTTGTCTTTAACATACAGTACATACAAAATAAAATATAAAATATATTCCCAAAATAATATTAGTAAAGAAAAATCAAAATACGAATAATAGTACACTACAATCATTAACGATAGAAAAATGATTCCCATTTTTCTTTTTCTAAGATATGCTAGAAAAAGCGGGATATTAACAATAAGAAATAATTTATCATCAAAAATAGGATAGCCAAAATTTATGACTAAATATAATGATGTTACCAAACAAAAATCAAAAATTAAATCTTTTTCTAATTTACCAATATTTTTACTATACATCACATAAAACAACCACAAAATTATTGGAAATATAAGCAATATGATATTAATCAAAATACTATCAAACAAATTCACTTATCTCACCTCAACCTAAACCAATTATAATGCATTCGTATGTCGAGGTCTGTCGAAAAAAGAAAAAAAGTGACAATTTATATCACTTTAAATCATCAATCTGTTTTTTTAGTTGTTTGGCATCTTCACCTAAAATAATTTTTAATTGATTTTCAATTTCTACTATACCTTGAGCTCCCATTTTTTGGATAGCCTCTTTATTAACAATACTAACATCCTTTACATCTACAATAAATCTGGATCTGTTGAATTCATATTTAATTATGTTGTCATGTCCTCCAAGATATTCAATTAACTTATTTGCTTTAATTTTAAAATCTTTTCTTTTTGAATAAGTTATTGCAATAGCAAGAATTAATAAAATTATAATAATTATTATGTACTGCATATATTCCACTTGTATCACCAATATAATTATACTATATTTTTAAAAAATTACCAACTATTTTAACAAAATCAAATAATTGAATAATATTGGAATTTGGTGTAAGATATTATTAGGTGATACCCATGAAAAATGTATCCAAATATAAAGTCGATAAATTTATTTTAATTCCCTTATTTTTATTTGTTATTATAAGCGTTTTAACTATTAATAGTGCCCAAGAATTTCTCCCAACACATGCTAATAATCTTTATATAAAACAACTGGTATGGTATGTTTTGGGATTTGGCATTGCTTATTTTATTATGTTTATTGGTAACGATTATGTATACCGACATGTTTGGTTTTTATATATAGCAGGTGTTGTTTCCTTAATCGCTCTTCTTTTGTTTGGCGAACCTATTAACGATGCCAAATGTTGGTTTACCATCCCTGGAGTTGGAACAATTCAACCTAGTGAATTTATGAAAATAATTTTAATTCTTACTCTTGCAAGTATGATTGATAAGTTTAATCAAGATTATTTAAATCCAACTGTAAAAGATGAATTTTTCTTCCTCTTGAAAGTTGGGGTTGTTGTTTTTATTCCAAGCATCTTAACTTTTTTACAACCTGATACTGGAGTTGTCTTAATATATTTAATAATTACCGCTGTCATGTTATTTATATCCGGAATTAGATATCGCTGGTTTGCTATCTTTTTTTGCACTTTAACAACCTTAATTGGTTTTGTATTAATAGTTTATTTTTTAAATACCGATTTATTTATTAATCTATTTGGAACCAATTTTTTCTTAAGAATTGATCGTTTACTTGATTGGTCAAGTAAAACCGGATATCAGCTAGAAAATGGTTTGAGTGCAATTGGTGCCGGCGGAATGTTTGGAAGTGGTTTTAAAAATACTCCTATTTATTTCCCAGAACCACAAACAGATTTTATCTTTGCAGTATATGCCAATAATTTTGGTTTTGTTGGCTCCCTTTTCTTAATCAGCCTTATTGTGTTTTTTGATATTTATCTTATTACTGTTGCTATTAACACAAATCAAAATATCAATAAATACGTTATTTCGGGTATCATCGGCATGCTTTTATATCAACAAATTCAAAATATTGGTATGACTTTTGGGCTTCTACCAATTACAGGAATTACCCTTCCTTTTATTAGCTATGGAGGTTCTAGTTTACTTAGTTATATGCTAATGGCAGGGATTATATTTAATATTTCAAATGAATCTTTTAGATATACAAACTAATCTCAATTAACAATAGATAATATCCCCTTTTGATTTATTATGGTAATTATTATAAAAATGTTGGAATAATTTAAAAAATAAATTTATTGTTTGATTAAAATCATTGTTATTACTAGTGTTAAAAAAAATTATATAATGTCATTATAATTATGCCCTAAATAATAGGAAAAATGTTTCCATAAAAAAAAATAAAAAAAGATATTTCTAAAATTTTAGAAATATCTTTTTTACAATAAAGGTGAAAAAATTTTTACTAAAGATTCAATTATTCTTTGAGAAAAACTTCTTTTTTGCCAAATTTCTGGCATAACTTGGTTACATTTGATTAAATCATCCTCATATGCTTCAATCAATTTTTGGACTTCTACCTTAGAATATAAAATGGCCACTACTTCAAAATGCAAATCAAAGCTTCGGTAATCAAAATTAGCTGTTCCAACACTAGCAACATCATCATCAACAATTAACACTTTGGAATGCATAAAAAGATTGCTATATTTATAAATTTTAACACCATATTCTAATAACTCATGAAAAAATGATTCAGTTGCCTTATAAACTATTTTTTTACCTTTATCATGAAGTCCCGGAACAATAATACGAACATCTACACCAGATGCTGCGGCGATTTTTAAAGCACTTGATAATTCATGATCAAGAATTAAATAAGGGGTCGCTATCCATACTCGCTTTTCAGCTTCATTAATTAATTTAACAAATGTATTTCTAATAACATCAACATTATTATGAGGACCATCTACAACAAGTTGAATCGGAACCTTTTTTCCTTTTTCTTTGCATTCGACAATATACTTTTTATCAACCAATAATTCACCCGTTGTATGATACCAATCTTTGATAAAAATTACATTGAGATCTCGAACAGCACTACCTCTAATTAATAAATGGGTGTCGCGCCAAAAACCATAATATTCATCCAAATGAGCATATTCATCGCCAATATTAATACCACCAGTAAATCCAACTTTATTATCTATTACTACAATTTTACGATGATTCCGATAATTAATACTTGGGCGAAACAATTTAAAATTAATTTTATTAAAACAACCAGTTTTTATTCCATTCTTTTCTAATTCTTTAATTACTTTTTTAGATAAATCAATACAACCAAAATCATCATACAATAGTCTTACTTCTATTCCCTCTTTAGCTTTTTTTATCAATATTTCTTTGATTTGTTCAAAAATAATTCCCTCTTTAATTATGAAATATTCAAAATGAATGAATTCTTTAGCTTTTTTTAACTCTTCCAATAAAATTTGATACTTCTTATCACCATTATTTAATATTTCTACTTTATTATTATCCGAAATTGGATTATTATCAAGTCGATCAATTAATCTTGCAATTTTAGCACGTTTCCCCAATTTTTCAATAATTCCATACGTTTTATCAATATTTTCACCATAAACTATTTTATCGATATCTTTTTCTGACAATGTTTCTTTATCGTATTTTTTGAACCGACCATATTCTAAACCTAATATTATGTAAAATAAAAAACCTACAACCGGCACAAATAAGACAAAAATAGTCCATGCAATTTTGGATTCAATTTTTTTATTTCCTAAAATAATACTTGTTGCAACAATCAATGAAATAAGATTAGTGATATATACAGCCACAACTTGATAATTAGTAGAAATATAATTATGGAAATTATATAATAAATAAATCAAAAACAAAAATAATAGCACCAATAGTTGACTTCGTTTCATACATCCTCCAATTATACTAATACTATTAAAATCATAACATCATGAGTAATTAATGTCAATTCATATCAAAAAAACTATTGCAACCAATAGTTTTTTTAAATATACATATGTTTTTCTTTTTGATAAGTAATATATGGTTCGTTTTGGTCATACTTTGTGATTATGACCGGTTTTTCTTGCTTTAAACTTTTTTTGACATCGATAATTCTTTGATTTTTCGATCCTCGAAATTTATAATTTAAAGTTTTTTTAGTTATATCAAAACGACCATCCACTAAAACATCAATGTTTTCTAACAATTCAATTATTTTTTTATTTTTCTTAGCAAGAATCATTAACTGTTCAAAAGTATACCCAGTATATGCCCATACACTAAGACCAATACTTTGGCAAAAACGGGCTATTTCGGTGGCCGCATCTAATTGAAAAAAGGGATCTCCACCAGATAAAGTTACACCGTCTTGATAACATGATTTTTTTAATTGTTTTTTTAATTCTTCAATATCTTGAAGGAAACCGCTTTCAAAATCATGAGTGCTTGGGTTATGACAACCAAAACAATTATGAGCACATCCTTGGAACCATATAACTGTTCTTAACCCTTCACCATCGACTATACTATCTCTTTGTAGCGGGGAAGCTAGTCTAACATACATCGTGTTTTACCCTATCTCTTTCTTCAGCGCGTTTACCATTGTTAAAGCGATCAACGGTTCCCACTAAATAACCAGTAATTCTTCTAATGCGTTCAAATTTAACACCATCACTTTCAGTGCGACCACATCCTGGGCATTGATCGCCAATAACTCCTGTAAATCCACACACTGGATCACGATCAACCGGATGATTGATTGCCCCATAACCTACTCCAGCATCTTTCATCATACGAACAATTTTTTCAAAAGCTTCTAGATTGTTTGCAGTATCACCATCCAATTCAATATAAGTGATATGCCCAGCATTAGTCAATTCATGATACGGTGCCTCAATCTCAATTTTTTTCGAAGCGTTTATCTTGTAATATACAGGAACATGGAAAGAATTAGTGTAATATTCTTTATCTGTCACTCCTTGAATACTACCATAAATCGCACGGTCAATACTTGTAAATCTTCCTGCTAAACCTTCAGCTGGTGTGGCTAGTAAGGTGAAATTTAAATTATATTTTGCTGAAAATTCATCTGCTTTTTTACGCATAAATTTAATAATTTCTAATCCTAGTTCTTGAGCTTCTTTGCTTTCTCCATGATGTTTTCCTATTAATGCTTTCAAACACTCTGCTAGTCCAATAAACCCAATACTTAAAGTTCCGTGTTTCAAAACTTTGCGCAGACGATCAGTTGGTTTTAACTTATCAGAATCAATCCATACACCTTGACCTAGAAGAAAAGGAAAATTATAAAGTCGTTTATCACATTGGAAAGCAAAACGATCTAACAATTGATTTTTAACTAATTCCATTTTTTCTTCTAATTCTTTATAAAACCCTTCTAAATCAGTTTTTTCGTTTTTCACTATACCATGTTTTATTCCTAATCGTGGTAAATTAATTGATGTAAAAGATAGGTTTCCACGTCCAGGAGTAATCGCTTTATTTGGATCAACTACATTCGCTAATACACGAGTACGGCATCCCATATATCCAACTTCGGTGCGATAGTCTCCTTCTTTATAAAAATGTAAATTAAATGGAGCATCTAAAAATGAAAAATTAGGAAATAGACGTTTAGCTGATACACGACAAGCTAGTTTAAACAAATCGTAATTCGGATCTTCTGGATTGTAGTTTACCCCTTCTTTAACCTTGAAAATAGAAATTGGGAAAATTGCTGTTTCACCTTTTCCTAACCCTGCTTCAGCAGCTAATAAATAATTTTTAATCACCATTCTACCTTCTGGAGATGTATCAGTTCCAAAGTTTACAGATGAAAATGGCACTTGTGCTCCAGCACGTGAATGCATGGTATTTAAATTATGAACGAATGCTTCCATCGCTTGATAAGTTATACGATTTGTTTTGGCAATAGCTTTTTCATAAGCTTGTTCAAATATTTTTCTAATTGTTTCAGTATCTTTGAAGTAATGCGAAAATTTTTCAATATTAAAATCAATAGTTTCTAATTTATCAACTTCATTCATTAATTTGTCAATATTAATAAAATTAGCAAATTCAGTAAAATCTAATAGATCATACAATTGTTGCTTAAATTGCTTTCTAAATGTTTTAACAACCCCTGGTGCCATATAATAGTCAAAAGCTGGAATACTTTGACCGCCATGTTGATCATTTTGATTTGATTGGATAGCAATAGCAGCTAACGCTGTATAAGATATAATATCATTTGGTTCTCTTAAAAACCCATGCCCGGTTGAATATCCGCCTTTAAACAATTTGTTTATATCTATTTGAGTACATGTTGTTGTTCCCATAGCATAAAAGTCTAAATCGTGAATATGAATATCACCATCATCATGAGCTTCTGCAAATTTATTTTTTAATAAATAAGCTTTCGTAAACTCCTTAGAAATGGTGCTTCCATATTGAAGCATTGTTCCCATAGCGGTATCGCCATCAACATTAGCATTTTCTCTTTTAGTATCTACTTCACTTGCTGATTTAAGACCTAAACTTTCAATAACTTTTAAAAATTTGTGTTGCTTCTTTTGATCAAAAAATAGTTGTCTTGATTGCATTCTTCTAATACGATAATTTGAAAATGATTCATATACATCTTGATAACCATTTTTTTGTAATTCTTCTTCAATTAAGTCTTGAATTTCTTCAATTTTTATTTTACCTGCTTCAAGATATTCTTTTTCAATTCTTTCAATAACTTTTACGTATATTTTATTAGCATCACTATCACCGTATTTTTTTTCTTCTTCATCCCCTTCTTTTGATATTATACTATCAAACCCTTTTTTGATGGCAATTGCAATTTTTGATCCATCAAAATCTACTCTGCGACCATTTCTTTTAATCACTATTAAATCTTTTAATTTTTCTTCGACCATTGTCATAACTTTACCTCCGTCCTTCTATTTCATTACACTTTCATTATATCCCTAACAATGATCAAAGTCAATAAAATGTTCGCCTTTTTTTCAAAAAAAAATTACTAATTTCTAAAAAGCCCTTATTTTTCAACAAAAAAGAAAAAATAAAAAAATGTAAAGCTTTATTTTTTTAAATATCTCAATTTTAAATATTTTTTTCAATTGATATTGTTTTTTGCAAAAGCGTTTTTCCCCTTTTATTTCAAGGTCTAAAACGCATTTTTATTCTTTTTTAAGTTTATATTTTTTGTTTTTAAATTACTATTTTTACTTTTCCTTTTTTTGTTATTTCTCTTATTTTTTTAATTTTTTATTCGCGACACTTTTTTATAATGAAAAGAAATTCAATCTTTATCAAACAAAAAAAAGCGAACAAATTTAAGTTTAAGAAATTCGTGATTTATTCGCTTAATAACTCATTTAAAGTAACTATTTTTAACCCTTTATTAGATATAATATCAATAATATATTCAATCTCCTCTTCTACAATACTATTAACCGGTAAAGAGATAATTGATCCACTTTGAAGTTTTTCTTTTACTTCCAAAGCTGGATATTTCTTTACTATAATGCTTGGTCGAATTGTATAATTTTTATTAATAGCACATATTTTTAAAAATTGAACGTTATCCTTTTCACTATAACAATAACCATTTTCTTGTTTTCCTACTTTTTTAATAATGGTATCCATCCAAATAAAATCACTATGATTATAATTTAAATTATAACTTAAATTACCTATAACATGACCTTCTTTAATTAAAGAAATTACTTTTTCATTGTTGTTTTCAAACCATGTACTATCTACAAAGAAATTTCCCGAAACATTTTTTTGTTTTAAACTGCTCGCTATTTTATCAATATTTGCATTTTTTTCAACTAGAAACAGTAAAGCGACACTTCTTTTAAGCGGGTTGCCACTAATTATATATTTATCATAATTATCAGTTAAGGAAATATCAGGTTTTAATGTTATGTATTCTAAGTTTTCCGGATGAAATTGGCCGATTTTTTTTAATTTATAGTAACTTTTTAGTTCATTTACTTCACGCCCATTAATTCCAGGAATTATTGTATTATTTTTAATAATAGCGTTTACTGGTTCAACTTTATATTTTTCCTTCTCTTCTTTTATTTTAATCATTATATCATCTACTTCTATTAAAACAGTAGCTACTTTTTCGGTATATACAAAGCTTAAACAAATTAATGTAATCATCCCTAATCTTTGAAAAAAACGTTTCATCACATCACCTAGTTAAATATATGAGATTTTATTTAATTATTTCACATTTTTAAATAGTTTTCATAGTATACTATGAAAGGGGCTAAAAGATGTATAGTAATAATTATCAATACCATATTCCTTATCCATATTCTGATGGGGATCGTATAGTTGGTGGTGGTTTTGCAGCACCGTTCTTGCTTGGCGGATTAACAGGTGCACTTTTATCACCATATTTCTATCAACGCCCTGTTTTCTATCCAATTCCACCAGTTCAACCGTACTACTACCCATACCGCAGAAGAAGATTTTACTACTAATTTTTTTACCCTTGTCTATTTCGCTATTTGGTGAGAATAATTTATTCTCATCTTTTTTTGTATTTAAAAAGAAGCCTATTTGGCTTCTTCAGTAACTCTTGTTTCGCGAATAACAGTAATTTTAATAGTTCCTGGATATTGCATTTCATTTTCAATTTTCGTTTTAATGTCACGAGCAATTTTATGACTTGTTAAATCATCTATTTCATCCGGTTTCACAATTACTCGAAGTTCTCGACCAGCTTGCATAGCATATGCCTTTTCTACTCCTTCAATATCGTTAGCCACATTTTCTAATTCTTGTAAGCGTTTAATATAATTTTCTAGAGAATCATTTCTTGCACCTGGTCGCGACGCGGATAAGGTGTCAGCTATTTGTACTAATTCAGCAATAAGTGTTTTGGGTTCCTCATCTCCATGATGCGATGCAATAGCATCGATAACTACATCTGATTCTTTATATTTTTGAGCCAAAGTAATACCAAGTTCAACATGACTTCCTTCTACTTCATGGTCAATTGCTTTTCCAATATCATGAAGCAATCCCGCTCGTTTAGCAAGACCAACATTTTCTCCTAATTCTGCTGCCATCATACCTGTTAAATGTGCGACTTCAATGGCGTGTTTTAAAGCGTTTTGTCCATAGCTGTAACGAAAATTCAATTTTCCAATCATTTCTACTAATTCAGGATTTATTTTTGTAATTCCCAGTTCAAATAAAGCTTCTTCACCATATTCACGCACTTTTACTTGCATGTCCTTACAGGTTTTATCATAAACTTCTTCAATCCGTGCAGGATGAATTCTCCCATCCTTAATTAATGCTTCTATTGTAAGACGTGCAATTTCGCGTCTGTATGGGTCAAAACTAGACAACACAAAAGCCTCAGGAGTATCGTCTATAATTAGATCGACCCCGGTTACCGCTTCAATTGTTCTGATATTTCTTCCTTCCCGACCAATAATGCGACCTTTCATCTCATCGTTTGGTAAATTAACAACTGTTACCGTTTGTTCATTAGCAACATCATTGGCATATCTTTGCATAGTTTCTACTAATAAATCTTTTGCTTGTCTATCAGCCACTAGTTTAGCTTCTTCTTCACGTTCTTTAATATATGCTGTAATTTCTAAATTCATCATTTCTTCAACTTTTGCCATAAGCATTTCTTTTGCTTCTATTTTAGAAAAAGAAGCTATTTTTTCTAATTCTTCAATTTGCTTTTTCTTTAATTTTTCAATCTCCATTTGTTCCATTTGGACTTCTTTTTGTTTTTCAATTAAACTATTTTCGCGTTCTTCTAACATTTGCTCACGATTTTGCAGCGTTTGATCACGCCTATCAATATTATTTTCGCGAGTAATTAGACGCTCTTCTGCTTCTTTTAGTTCGGCTTTTTTCTCTTTAATTTCTTGATCAACTTCGCTTTTTATCTTGTATGCTTCTTCTTTAGCTTCCAATAAATGATCTCTTTTAATTTTTGCCGCCTCATTTTTAGCGTTTTTTATAATCATTTCAGCCTTTTTAGAAGCACTTACTTCACGTATATAATTAATTAAAAACGTTATTAATATCCCAACAAAAAGCCCGATAAGGACCAATAAAATGGAGAAAGCTATATCATTCATATTATACCTCCCCATATATAAAATTTATGTTAAAGTAAAATTTATAAATTTTACTCTATTACTATTTTAATGAAAATAAAATTATAAGTCAAGAAAAAACATGAATGTATTTTGTGATACATTCATGTTATTTTTCTTCTTTTTCATTTTTCCCTTTAACTTTATTGATGCCATAATATTCTCTTACTTTTTGTTCCAATTCATTTTTCAATTTTATGTCGTTTTTTAACAATCCTTTGACATTTTCTTTACCTTGACCTAGTTTTTCGTTATTATATGAATACCATGCACCACTTTTTTCAATAATGTTAGCCTCAGTAGCTAGGTCAACAATTTCACCTTCTTTTGATACTCCTTCACCATACATTATGTCAACAGTGCACGTTTTAAATGGGGGAGCCACTTTATTTTTTACAACCTTAATAGCTGCTTTGTTACCTATAATATCATTCCCTTGCTTTATTGCTTCTAATCTTCGAATTTCCAGGCGAATAGATGAATAAAATTTTAGGGCGCGGCCTCCTGGAGTAACTTCTGGATTTCCAAATACTACACCAACCTTTTCGCGAAGTTGGTTAATAAAAATAGCAGTGGTATTTGTTTTATTGATAATACCTGATAATTTTCTTAATGCTTGGCTCATGAGTCTTGCTTGAAGCCCCATATACGAATCTCCCATTTCACCTTCTATTTCTGCCTTTGGAACTAAAGCAGCAACCGAATCAATAACAATCGTACTAACTGCACCACTTCGTACCAATGCCTCACATATCTCTAGCGCTTGCTCGCCATTATCAGGTTGTGATAATAATAATTCATTGATATTAACACCTAATTTTGAGGCATATTGTGGATCTAATGAATGTTCAGCATCAATGAAAGCAACTGTTCCTCCTAATTTTTGAGCTTCAGCAATAGCATGTAGGGCAAAAGTGGTTTTACCACTTGACTCAGGACCATATATTTCAATAATTCTTCCTTTAGGATACCCGCCTATTCCAAGTGCAACATCTAAGCTTAATGAACCACTAGGTGTAACATCTATTTCTTGTTGTTTATTATCACCAAGCTTCATAATCGCCCCTTTACCAAATTGTTTTTCTATATCTTTTAACACTTGATTTAAGGTCTTATCTCCTATCGTTTTTGACATATCTTCTTCCTCCTAACGTACATTATAATTGTATATCAATATTGACATAATGTCAATACCTAAAACGAACATTTGTTTGTAATGTTTTGTTAAAAAAATTTGCGCATTTAAAAAAATTCTTAATACAAATTAAGAATTTTTCAGCCTTTATTTTCTAATTATTTCTTTTCTGAAAAAATATATTTTTTATTCATGTTATAATATTGCACTGCTGAAACAATAGATAAAACTGTTGCAACTATAAGTAGAAAATCAGCAATTTGTAAATTCCATAGTTCAAATGGTAAATTATAAAAAAGGGTTAGAGTAATTCCAATCATTAAACAGGCAGCTTTTACTTTTCCCATCCAAATTGCTGCTACAACATTACCATGAGAACCTGCAATCATTTTGATGGAATTAACAACTGTATCACGAATAATAATTATAACCGGTATAATTGGATGAATAAATCCCGTAGATGCTAGGATAATAAGAACTGAATTAACTAAAATTTTATCAGCGATTGAATCAATCATTTTACCAAAATCCGTTATTAAATTATATTTACGCGCTATGTAGCCATCAAGAAAATCGGTTATTGATGCGATTATAAACAAAATACCAGCAATGATATATCTGATATCAACAACGATCTGTTCATTAACGAATAATTTTGTTACATTGATCCCGACAGCTTCAAATGGAAAAATTAGTATAGCAATAATAATAAAAGTTAAAACAATTCTTAGCATTGTTAATTTATTTGGTAAATTCATGCAATTACCACCTTACTTTCTATATGATTAACAGCAATAGTATTATCATTAAAATCATCATGTTCACTTTTAAAATAAAAATATAATCCAACTATTACTAAAATTATAATCAATATATATTGTATAAGCGGTGCGATTTTGAAGCGACTATGACGTTCAATTGTATAAGGTGATGAAATTTTTTTAGATTTTTCTTTGTTTTCATTTTGTTTTTTGACTTCTTTTATATCTTCTAATGAGATTTTTGAAGTATAATCAAACAAAAACTCATTAAATTCATCTACCAATTCTTCATAATCTAATCCAAGATATTTAGCATAATCTCGGATAAAATATTTCAAATAAAAAATATCTTGAAAAGCCTTCATATTACCTTCTTCAATATTTTCAATTTGACTTGGTCGCATTTTTAAATCCTCCGCCGCCTCTTCAATGGAAATTCCAATATTCAGGCGTTCGGCACGTAATTTTTCACCTATTTCTTTCATTACACACCACCTTTTATATGATCTCAAAGAATAATATTAATAAGCCATGTTCTGTACCTACAACAGTAGGCGACAAACATCTATCTATTGGTTTACCCCTAATGGATAAACCAATCCCACTAAAAGTTCATTTCCTTTTAGGTGGGCTCCCCTACCATAATTTGGGTTTCTCGCTCGTGGGGTTTACCACGTTTCACTCCTTCCATTTCTAGAAGGCATCGTCTCTGTGGCACTTTATGACTACTATAACCATATTTTACAACTTAGGTTACCTCGTCGCCGTTAGGGAAGAAAAATCCCTACCATAGGTTATGGTTTCCCTATGCACGAACACTACGGGCATCTCAGCACCGTGCGAGCATGGACTTTCCTCTACATTGATTTTACCAATGCAGCGTTTGTCTAAATATTATTCTTTTCGACCATAATCATCACGACCATATACAATTTTTTCTAATTTCGAAAGTCTGCTTAACAAATCCGCATTATTTACTTCAACAGTAGGAGTTTCACGAATAACTTCTAATTTCATCTTTAAGTTTCTAATTTCTTGTTTTAATCTAATATTGTCCTCAATTAACTCTTTTTTCTCTTCTTCTAACTCCTGGATAATTTTCATAAACTCTTCATAATCACGAATAATGATGTCTAAAAATTTATCCACTTCTTGTGGCCTAAACCCCCTAGTATCAATTTTAAATTCCTTGTCAAGAATATCTTTTACTGTAAGAACAATCCTATCTTGCAACATTGCCATAGACGCACCCCTTATCATCTTTATTGTATCAATTCTTTAACCCATAGTCAAATTGCAAACCTTCTTATCTTACAATATATGGATCATCATAAGTTCCGGTTCCACCTGCATAAGCAACATTTTCACTTAGGAAAAGTGCTACATGGGTTCTTGTGTTACTAGTTAGTGATGATTTCATTAAATAACCCCCACTAACTTTATACGCGCGATGAGTATTATCTGCCGCAGCAGTTATTGTCCACCAAGTATAATCAGATGATGCTAAATAATTATAATTTTGACATGATGGACTTAAAGTAGTAGTACAGTTTTCATCTAAACTTGCCATTAAGAAATCATTAGCCTGAATTAGCCCTAATGGTGCTGGTTCAGTTACAACGGAACATTCAACTTCACCAGTCTTATTTGTTTCTGAATCAGTTCTTTTTCCAACACACCAAGACTTATGTACAATCAATCCTTTTAAATCTTCTTCAATAAACTTCTCATCATTGAAAAGTTCTAATAAATAACTTTCCATGCTACTTTTATTAAAATCATTCACTCCAACTTTAGCATTACGATCAACATTGTAACGATAATCCCATATATGTCTTGTTTTATTATCTATTTGAACAATTTTAATATGATTATCTTTATCCACTTTAACAATGTACCATAACTGATCGGCAAATTCTAAATAATTATTAACTTTGCTACCACGAAAAATATACTCACCATTAATTTCATAAAGACCATCATCTTCTGTTACAATGTTACTTGGGTCAATAATTTTTTTATATAATTCTTTAGTAACATATTTATCTCCGCAATTTAAATAAGGAAAATAAACATAATAACCACCGTTATTTGTAACACGAACTTCACCATTACAAATAATGTCTTCTTTTACCATTTTAGACATCGTTGGAATGTATTTGCCATCTTCTAAAGTTGTTACACTAATTGCTATTGTTTCTCCATTTTCACTTGGCAGCAATTCAGGATTATTTTTTAAATATTTTTTCGCCCCAGCTTCCATTTTTCTTTCTATTGTCGAAAATTCCAAATCTCGATTTTTATTTATTATTGAAATAGCAATTATAGCAACAATAAATACAGCTAATACAATTACAATGATAGTAATTAATTTTTTATTAATTTGACTTAAACTCATAGTCCAATCCTCCACTTAATTAATTCAATGTTATTATAACAAAAATTTTAGTTTTTTTCAATGAAATTAGTTATAGATAGTATGCATATTGAAAAATTAAAAAACTACTTATTCACCAAGAAAAAATAAGTAGCCAACTTAATATATTTTACATTGTCAATCATTTCATTGAATTTTTTCTCCAGATGGGTGCCTTTATTCAATTTATCACCTCATAATCAATCTACCACATATTATTTTTAAATTCATTAGTTTCGACAAAACTAGAAAATAGATGCAGATCTTTTTATGGTAATTATAGTAAATTTTGTCTTTTTATAGTATAATTATAATGGTGATTAATTAAATGAATTATCCACGTGGTATAAAAAAAGAAAAAGTTAATACTGTTAATTATGCAAATCGTGGGATGGGATTAGAATCCGATTTAAACGAAACTAATCAATATTATTTAGTTAATAATATAGCTGTTATCTATAAAAAACCAACACCTATTACTATAAAAAAAGTTGATTATATATCACCTACAAAAATCAAAATTAAAGATGCTTATTTTCAAAAACCGTCTACTACTGATTACAATGGTATTTATCGGGGAAAATACATCGATTTTGAAGCCAAAGAAACAAAAAATGAAAATTCATTCCCTCTTAGAAACATTCATAAACATCAACTTGAACATTTAAAAAAAATTATTGAACATGGTGGGATTGGTTTTTTGATTGTTAGATTTATTACCAAAGATGAAACCTTTTATTTAGATGGTAAAGATTTAATTTATTTTTTGGAAAATAGTACAAAAAAATCTATTCCTTACTCGTTTTTTCAAAAAAAAGGTCATTTAATAAACATTAATTATCATCCCCGATTGGATTATTTAAAAATAATTGATAAAATTTATTTTAAAGGAGAGAAAGTATGATGGAAAAAGCGCTGAAATTTATACTTAAAAATAAGGACACTTTCATTGTCATAGCAATTAGCGTAGCAGGACTTATTATTGGAAGTGTTGCACTTGATTTTTGGATTTCATTATTAGTTATTGGGGTTTTAAATGTTGTCTTTTTTGCTACTCCTTTAATAAATAAGAAAAAAAGAAATAAAAATAATGGAAAAAACACAAAAAAGAAAAGTTCTGCTACAAAAAAAACAGGAAAAAATGATAAAAATAAAGCAAAAAAAATCAT
The DNA here is from genome assembly GCA_012521575.1 of Mollicutes bacterium. GTDB lineage: Bacteria > Bacillota_I > Bacilli_A > RF39 > UBA660 > DUPI01. The sequence continues at coordinate 3,961 of JAAYMD010000030.1, read as the reverse complement.
TAAATATCTATTAATATGTTTTTTCACTTTAATTATTATTATAATTATTTGTTCCTCAATATTTATGTTTATTATTGTAAAAAATGCACCTGATTTTGATCCTAATAAGCTTTATAAAAAAGAAGCATCAATTATTTACGATAATCAAGGTAATATTATAACAAAAATCGGAGAAGAAATGCGGGAAAAAATAACTTTTGAAGAAATGCCCGAAGTTTTAGTAGATGCAATTATTGCAACAGAAGATTCAAGATTTTTCCAACATAACGGTTTTGATCTACCTCGCTTCTTAAAAGCTGCTTTTGGTCAAGTATTAGGAAAAAGGGATGCCGGTGGCGCATCTACATTAACAATGCAAATTACAAAAAACCATTATACTTCTACTGAAAGTAGTGGTATAAAAGGCATTATCCGTAAATTTACAGACATTTATCTTTCAATCTTTAAAATTGAAAAAAATTATACTAAATTCGAAATATTAGAATTTTATGTTAACTCCAATTACCTAGGTGGAAGCCAATATGGCGGAGCTTATGGTGTAGAACAAGCTTCACAATTATATTTTGGAAAAAACGCTAAGGATTTGACTTTACCAGAAGCCGCATTAATTGCTGGATTATTCCAAGCACCTAATAGTTATGATCCTTATTTATATCCTGACAGAACAGAAGAAAGAAGAAAAACTGTTCTTTACCTAATGGAGCGCCACGGATATATTACCAGCGAAGAACGCGAAATTGCTGAGCAGATGACTGTTCATGATTTGGTTATTGAACACGAGAAAAACGATGATGAATATGTTGGTATAATTAATACTGTTACTGCCGAAGTAATAAGATTAACAGGACAAGACCCATTTACGGTTGCTATGGAAATTTATACAACTTTTGATTTAGAAAAACAACAGCACATCAATAAGGTGCTAAGTGGAGAACTATATACTTGGGAAAATGATGTTGTGGATGCTGGTATTGCTGTTTTAGATGTCAATACTGGTGGAATAGTTGCAGTAAGTCCTGGCAGACACAAAACAAATTTAAAGGGTTTTAACTTAGCTACGGATATTAAACGTCATATTGGTTCAACTGCTAAACCATTATATGATTATGGACCTGGAATAGAATTTAATAACTGGTCAACATATCATCCTTTTATTGATGAACCACATGCATATTCAACTGGAATTCCAATTAATAACTGGGACTTTAAATATGTTGGTATCACAACTTTAAGAGAAGCTCTTCGTACTTCCAAAAATATTCCTGCATTAAAAGCTTTCCAAAGTTTAAATAATAAAGATATTTATAAATTTGTAACTTCTCTTGGTTTAAATCCAGAGTTAGAAAATGGTCTTGTTCATGAAGCCCATGCTTTAGGTAGTTATACAGGCGAATCACCTGTAAGTTTAGCTGCTGCTTATGCTTCTTTTGCTAATGGTGGTTATTATATCGAACCTCATAGCGTAACCAAAATAATTTACCGTGATACTAATGAAGTTTTTGAAAATAAAGTTAAGAAAGAAAAAGTGATGAGTGAATCAACCGCTTATATGATAAGTCATGTTCTTCTAGATGCAGCTCGTTGGGGATTGTATGGTAATTATAATGTTAATGGCGTTAGTTATTGTGCAAAAACAGGAACAAGTAACTTTCCACCTGAAGTATTTGAAAAATATAACTTGCCAAGTAACGCTGTAAACGATTTATGGATTGCAGCATATACTCCAGATTATGCAATTGCCCAATGGTATGGTTATGATGAAATTTCATCTAAATATTATAATAAATTTGGTAGCTCACACTATCGCGCATTATTCCAAACTGTCGCTAAAGGAATTTTTAAAGAAAACAAAAGTTTCCAAAAACCAAAAGATGTTGTAGAAGTTAACGTAGAAAAAGATTCCATTCCAGCAATGTTGCCAAGTGAATTTACACCAAAAGATATGATTGTTACAGAACTATTTAAAAAAGGTACTGAACCCACTGAAATTTCATCAAGATATGCGCGCTTAAAAAACCCTTCAAACTTACAAGCCAAAGAAGAAGATTCAATGATCAAATTAACATGGGATCCTATTGAAATTCCTAGCGCAATTGATGAAAATGAATTGTCAAAATTCTTTGCAAAATATTTTAGTGACGAAGATGAACGAAAGAAACATCTAAACGATCGAATTTCATATAATAAAAAATACATTGGCGAGTTAGGTTATGAAGTATATATCAAAAACGGTGATAAATTAGAATTGTTAGGATTTACAAAAAATAACTACTTCACAACTCCATCAACTCCAGGAACAGTTACATATGTTGTTAAATCTGCTTACTCAATATTCAAGGATAATATGAGTACAGGAGTAGAAACAACACTTGTCCAAACTGGAAATCAAGAAGTAATTGATTCTCACTTAATAGGAGATAGTGTTGTTGAACTAAATGTAGGTGATAATTATGAAGAACCTTTCCCTGCTGTAAATGTTACTGAAAACATGGATAACGTCACTCATTTAGCTACTATTACTGAAATAATTACTGAAGAAAGTTCAGGCAACAAAGTTGAAAACATTGATACTTCAAAACCTAATACCTACATAATAACTTATGAAATTAGCTATAAATCATACTCCAAAACTCATACTAGAAAAATTATTATAAAATAACAAAAACTCCAGGTTTTTACTGGAGTTTTTTATTTTTAATATATTTGCAGACATCTTTCAATTTGCAATTTTCACAATTAGGATTTCTAGCCTTACAGTGATAACGTCCAAAAAAAATCAATTGATGGTGTATTTTATTTAATTTTTCTTTGGGAAAAATTTTGGTTAATTTTTTTTCAATTGTTAATACATCATCCGTATCTTTTGCAAGACCTAGTCTGATTGCCACTCTTTTTACATGCGTATCAACTGCACAAACCGGTTCATTATAAAGAATACTTAATACTACATTAGCGGTTTTTCGTCCAACCCCTGGTAAACTTTCTAAATAATTCCTATCATTTGGTACAACACCATTGTAATTTTTTAATAAACTTTTAGATATATCAATAATATTTTGAGATTTTTTTCGATATGTCCCAATTGGTCTAATTATGTCCATAACTTCCTCTACATTAGCACGAGATAGTTTTTCCAATGTAGGATATTTATTAAACAAAGTAGCGGTAACTTTATTGACACTAACATCAGTAGTTTGCGCACTTAACATAACGGCAATAAGAAGTTCATAATCAGTTTTATAATTTAATTCACAAGAAGCCTCAGGATATAATTCTTCCAAATAATCAATTATTTTAATTGTTTTCATTGTCATCATCATTCAACCAATCATAATCAAAAATATCAACTTTTTCTTTTTTTGTCTGATGTTTTTGCTTATGTTTCATAACATCTGCTCTTGTTTTAATACCTTTTTTGCTCCAATCAAAAAGTATTCTATCGATGTAGCGCAAACTTAGGGCTCCATTATAAACAGCTTCTTTAAGGGCTAGTAAAATTAATTCATCGCTTATCTTGCTTGCTTGCCAACCATTTATTATTTCAAATTCAATTGGTGATAATGGACGTCCCATCTCTTTTTCAAATCGATCATATATATTTTGATTTTCTTTTTTCTTTTCATCACTATTAACTATTAAAAATGCCAATTTATTATATAAATTATCTAAAGATAAGTATTCAATATGAATATTATTTTCAACTCGAATTTCGATTTTTAAAATATCCTTAACTGTCAATTCATTTACTAATTCCAACACTTTAGCAGGTTCAATTTTTAAAACTTCACCTATTTGTTTCGGATTATAAATTTTATTTGGTTCATTAATTAAATATATAATTAAAATTAATTCTTCCTCTGTTATTTTTAACTCTTTATAATTTGTAAACAATATATATGGTATTGTTAAATTATTTTGTTTGATCAAATTAATTACTTTTTCAACCACTCTATCACCCAAT
>JAAYMD010000029.1 GCA_012521575.1 Mollicutes bacterium | reverse complement strand
TGGAGATGTTATCAAAATACTTGATTTTGAATTTGAATTTAGCGATTAATTTTGGGCTATTATGTTAGATTTGTGTTTTGATGTTGTAATTTACATTTTTGTCAGATTTTGTTATAATAATCCTCAATTAAATCCTGTTAAACGAACAAAAGAAGAAGCCGTGATACTTGCTAAAAAATTAAGGATAGAAATTTTTCATGCTCGGTTGGATACAAAAGTGCATTACCTTGACGGAACATACTATTTTTTCAAAATTTTTAATCATTTGTATCCGGTTTTAAATGAATTGATAGGGCCTAAAATTGCGCGATATTTAGAATTGAGAAGTGCACAAAATTATCCTGCAATTATGCAATATCATAGAAACAATAAATTTTATGGAATTGTTTCAAAAAATTTTAAGGATCCAAATAAAGAATATAAAAATATATTTCAATTGGGATTTAACAATAAAACCAGCCCTCATTATAGAAATATACGCAAATTAAAAAAATATTGTCGTAAAGAAGATTATGAAGAAATACTTAATGATATTTTTAAAATGACAGCTCTAGATTATTTGATGGGACAAAAGGATAGGGTTGCTAGTAATTTTCTTTTCGAACAAGATGGTGATAAAATAACTTTGGCGCCCCTTTTTGATTATGCGGAAAGTTATGATCATATAAAATGGGATTGTTACTTTAATCAAGAAAAGGTAAAACGAAGTTGTTCTGTTGGTAACGCTTTATTTGCACCAGCCTTTTGGGATCCAAAATTTAAGAAATTTTTAAAAAAATATCCTAGGTTTCAAAAATATTTAGAAAAAATTCAGGAAATAGATATTATTGAAATTTTAAAAGAAATCGAAGACGAACATAAATTAATAATCCCAGAAGATTACAAAAAATATTATGATGTTCGCACTAAAGAAAAACAAAAGTCTTTAGTACTTTAGACTTTTGTTTTTTTAAATATATCATTTATTTTCAAATTTTTGGTACTTTCTAAAGGCAGTTCATAAGTATAATAAACACCTTTTTTTGGTAAAATAATTCTCCAAGGTTTTAAATTAGGGTATATATATAAAATTTTGTGATTAATGTCGGTCATAACAACATCAATTGATTGAAACATAAAGAATGTATGAATTGAATTGCATTTAGGAAAACATATTCCAAATTCTAGTTTTTTTCTTTTAAACATTAATCCTAATAAGCGATCTTTGAACTTGGTATAACATTTAATTGTCATATTCTCACCATAATAAATATAACATATATAAAAGTATTTGACAATTCGCGTAAAAAAGGATAAAATTATTGTAATAGAGATATACTGGAGGGACATATGTATAAAATAAATAGTAAAGGTCAAGCATTAGTTGAATATTTATTAATTATTGCAGTAATAAGTGTTATTGTTGTTAGTGTTGTAAAGTTACTAGGAGGATATTTACAAGATACGGTAACTAAAACTTCATGTTCTTTACTTAATAAAGTATATGTTGAAGGAGAAAGGCCTGGCGAAGGTAAATGTGTTGATGAATAAAAAAATGATGTGAATCATTTTTTTATTTTGTGAAATGATTTAACTTCTTGTTTATTGATATAGATTTTGATATAATTTTAATATGGTAGGGGTTGGTCAAATGGATAAAAAAGGTCAAGCGCTAGTTGAATTTATTTTGATTATGCCGGTATTTCTCTTTATTTTATTGGCTCTTATTGATTTTGGTAATATATATCATCAAAAATATAAATTAGAAAATGATTTAGATTTTATTACTAATCTATATCGTGATAAACAAATGGAAGAAATAGATGCTTATGCTCAAAAAAACGAAATTGATATATCATATCAAACTGACGATGAATTTATAAAAATTGAATTATCTAAAAAAGTAAATATTGTTACCCCAGGACTTAATTTAATTTTGCAAGATCCTTATTATATAACGGTGGATAGATATGTTTATGAAAAATAATAAAGGTCAAACTTTAGTAGTTTTTGTCATAATACTGCCATTAATTGTTTTATTATTAACTATGATTATTAATGAAGGATCTTTATATATACAAAAAAGAACAATGGAAAATACAATTAAGGAAGCAATTTTGTATCGTTTTGATTTCGAAGGAAGCGATGAAGAAGTATTGCAAAAAATAGAAAGATATTTATATAAAAATATTGATAATATTGAATATTTAAACATCGATATTGATGATGGTTATATAAAAATAAATATTGAATCTTCGATTGAAAAAGAATTACCTAGTTTTATTTTTCAAAACCAGCTTACTATAAAATTTACTTACATTGGTTATATCAATAATGAAAAAATAATAATAGAGAAAGAATAGAGGGATAAAATGGCTGTTCATAAAGGAAAAATAATTACAGTAACTTCAGTTAAAGGAGGAGTAGGGAAAACTACTACTACTCTTAATTTAGCGGGAACTTTTAGTTTAATGAATAAAAAGGTTTTGATTATTGATTTAGATTTATATGGTGGGGCGATTGTCCCAACATTAAATATTTCGATTGATACCGATATTTATAAGTTTATCGATGATTTAAATAATAATCGTTTTGATAAGATTGAGGACTACATTGTTAAATACAATGATTTAATTGATGTTATTCCCGCACCAAAAGATCCACGATTCGCCAATAAAATTAACAGTAATTATTTAAATGTGGTGTTTAGTCTTGCTAGTACTAAATACGATGTCATTTTAATTGATACAACACATATTTTAAATGAGATAAATTTAGTTACTCTTGATGCTAGTGATGAAATTTTATTTGTTTTAAGTAATGATCCTATTGATTTAAAAAGTATGAAATCAATGATTGCAATTTTAAAAAATATGGAAAAGAGTAATTATAAAATTATTTTGAATAATGCTAAAGATCGACAGCGCAATTTCTTTGATAAACATGATATAAAAAACATTATCAAAGATAATGTTGATTATATTATTCCAAATGAATTTTACAATAAAAATTTTGATAAATATATTTTAGATGGCGAAATTATGCTTTTAAATAAAAAAATTAGATCATCTCATAAAAAAACAGTTAAAGTATTTGAAATGCTAGCTGAAACTTTGTTAAAGTCAGATCGAGGTGAAAAGAAATGAAAAAGTTTGTTGATGAATTTAATGTTGAAATAGATAAAAGAACTTATACTTATACACCGGATTATCTAGCATTTCAAAATAAAGAATTATTAGATGAACTTCGTACTAAAATTATTCAAAACATTATTGATAATAGCGATCAAAGATATGATTTAGATGAATATGTAAAAAATGAAATTGATCGCACCTTAGAAGGATATGATTTATCTAATGTTGAAAGAAGTTATATTTATAATTTAATTGATAATGAAATTAACGGTTTTGGACCAATTACGGAATTATTAAAAGATGAAATGATTACAGAAATTATGGTTAATCGCCCAAATGAAATATATATTGAAATTAACGGTCGGGTAGTTCGAGATGATAGTATTTCTTTTATTAATGATGATCATATCATTCGAACTATTCAAAGAATGATCCAACCTCTTGGAAGAACGATTGATGCCGCCAATCCAATGGTAGATGCCAGACTCCCAGATGGATCAAGATTAAATGCGATTATCCCACCATTATCATTAAAAGGTCCTGTATTAACTATTCGTAAATTTAAAGATGATTTAGCAACTATTGATGATTTTCTTAGAAGTGGGACACTAACTTCTTATATGGCTCGTTTTTTAGAAGCTTGTGTTAAAGCAAAACTTAATATTATCATTTGTGGAGGGACAGGCAGTGGTAAGACTACTTTATTAAATGTTTTATCTTCCTTTATTAGTAATGATGAGAGAATTATTACTATCGAAGATGCTGCAGAACTTCGTTTAAAACAAGATCATGTTATTTCTCTGGAAACTAGATTAACAAATTATGATGGAGAAGGCGAAGTAACGATTCGCGATCTTGTTATAAACTCTCTTCGTATGCGTCCAGATCGTATTATTGTTGGTGAAGTTCGTGGTAAAGAAGCTTTTGATATGTTACAAGCAATGAATACTGGCCATAACGGTAGTTTAACAACAATGCACGCCAATGGACCTGCAGATGCTTTAAACCGCTTAGAAACAATGATTTTAATGGCTGGTATGGAAATACCTATTCCGGCTGTTCGAAAATATATAGAAAAAGCTATGGATATCGTTATTCAAGTTGAAAGATTAAGCGATGGTCGCAGAAAAGTTGTAAGTATTTGTGAAGTTCTTGAAACTGATCATCCAACTATAGAGTTAAAAGAAATTTTTGGGTTTAGGCAAACAGGTATTTTGGAAAATGGGGAAGTTGTGGGTGAATTTGTTTTCCATAATTATGTTCCAATGGTTTATAGGAAAATTAAATCAAGGGGTATTGATACATTAAAAGATATTTTTGAGGTTGATAAAAGTGGATAATTTTAGTTTATATGAACAAAAAATACCGACTAACAATGATTTAACCATAACTTTTACCCCAGATGAAAAAACTGTAAAATATGAATATATTATTTTAAAAGATAATAAGGAGTACCGCACAGTTACTGTTGAATCAAACAATCCTTCGCATATTTTTTTAGATAAAACTGGTAAATACCAAATTAAGGTGAAGGCTTATGATATTTATAATGAAATGAATGTATATAATAGTGGTGAATATATTATTGATAAAGATAAACCAATAATTTCCTTGGATAAAAAAACTATTGATTTACCAATAGGAAGTAATTTTTCCGTTATGGAAGGCGTTAGTGCCTATGACAAGCAAGAGGGCGATTTAAAAGAATTTGTTAGAACAAATTTAGATGAGATTGATTTAACTACCATAGGTACTAAAAAATTAATTTATACTGTATCGGATTCCGCTGGTAATGTAGTTAATGAAACTTTAACCATCAATGTTCATTATACGCGCTTTGATAGTATTCTAGCGCTTCAATACATTTTTTTAGGATTTATTATTTTAATTTTTTTCCTTATTAGCCGATATCGTAAAGGGCTTAAACTTGAACAACGTTTAACTAAATATAGTATCAATCCTGTTGATGATGATAGGATATCTTTAGGAGATAGATTAGTTAATTATTATGAGTATATCATAAAAAAGATGAGTGCTATATTAGGAAAATCAACAGTTTTAACGAAACATAGTATGCGCTATCAAAAGTATATTAATATTGTTAATGAAAGTTATAATCATGGTTTGAATTTTATTAGTGAAAAAATTTTGTCTGCTGTTATATTTGTGATAATTGCTTTTTTTGCTAAATTAATTCAATATGAATTATTAACTTTTTACGGTTCATTATTGCCGTTGATATTTGGTTTTTTTACTCCAAATGCAATTTATGCTTATAAATATCAAATGTATCGCAATAAAATTGAAAATGATTTTTTACAAGCAATTACCATTATGAATAATGCATTTAAATCAGGTAGCAGTATTACTCAAGCTATTGATTTAGTAAGTAGAGAATTAGAAGGCCCAATAGCTCGTGAATTTAAAAAAATGCTTATGGAAATTAATTTTGGATTATCTATCGATACAGTATTTAGACGTTTTTCAGAACGGATGAAATTAGAAGAAGCAACATATTTAACCGTTACGCTAATGATTTTAAATAAAACAGGAGGAAACATTATTAAAGTATTTTCATCAATTGAAAAAACACTTTATAGTCGTAAAAAATTAAAATTAGAATATAAAGCGTTGACAGGAAGTTCGAAAATTGTTGTTTCAGTTTTAATCCTTTTACCTTTATTTTTTGTAGCCGTTGTTAATTTAATTAATCCAAGTTATTTTGTACCATTATATGTGACAAATATAGGTAAAATAATTTTGGGATTGATTATAGCTATATATGTTGTATATATATATGTTATTAAGAAATTTATTGAGATAAGGTTGTGATAATTATGCCTAATTTTAAAATGAGAAGTCGAGTAACTAGAAAAATATATCGTGACAAGGAAATTGAAAATATTCAAAAAAAGCTTGATATGTTAGGAACTAAAAATATAGATTCCATTCAATTTCTAAATACCCGTTTATTCACTACTGTTTTATTATTTTTATTTATCTTATTAGCCTTTAAAATTGGATATATTATCGCACCAATTGTTGCCATTATTTATTATTTTGCTTTCAACTACTTCTTTTTAGAAAGAAAACTAAAAAAAAGAACAAGTGAACTTGATCGTGAGGCATTACCATTTTTTGAAATTTTAACTTTAACATTAGAAGCAGGAAGAAACTTGGAACATGCTATTGAAATTACTTGTGAAAACGTTGATTCTAATCTTTCAAAAGAGTTTAAAAAGACACTAATGGAAGTAAAATTTGGAAAGTCGTTACTTGAAGCTTTAGAAAATATGAAAGCACGAATACCTTCCGAAACAATTAATAATATTATATTAAACATTACTCAAACTAATTTATTTGGAAATAGTATTTTGGAAACCATGTATTACCAAATTAACTTTTTACGAGAAAAACAAATTTTAGAAATTAGAGAAAGAATGAATAAAATTCCTAATAAAATTAGTATTATTTCTGTTGTATTTGTCATTCCGTTGATACTTCTTCTTATTTTAGGACCGCTTTTTATAAATTTATTGAGTTAAATTTACAAATTTATAGTATAATATAGTCAGGAGTGATTATTATGTATTATTTCATAGGGATCAAAGGTGTTGGTATGTCAGCTCTTGCTTCAATTATGCATGATATGGGATACAAAGTGATGGGCAGCGATAAAGAAAACTACTTTTTTACTGAAGATGTATTAAAAGAAAAAGGTATTTCGATTTTACCTTTTTCGGCAGACAACATTAAAGAAGGAATGACTATTATTAAAGGAAATGCATATCGAGACGACCATGTAGAAGTTGTCCGCGCCAAAGAATTAGGTCTTAAAATATATACATATCCAGAAATGGTGGGTAATATTACTAAAAATTTTAAAACTATTGGTGTTGCTGGTTGTCATGGTAAAACGACAACAACTTCCATGATTGCACACGTACTTGATAATATTAAAGGAAGCAGTTATTTAATTGGTGATGGGACAGGTAAAGCAACTAAAGATAGTGAATATTTTGCTTTAGAAGCCTGTGAGTATCGCCGCCATTTTCTAGCATATACCCCATATTATGCTATTATTACTAACATTGATTTAGACCATATTGATTACTACAAAGATATTAATGATATTATTTCGGCATATGAAGAATATGCTAATAAGGCGACAAATATGGTTATAGCATGTGGTGACGATCCATATACTCGTGTACTTAAAGTTAATAAACCAATCTTTTATTACGGTTTAGATGATGATAACGATATTATTGCTAAAAATGTTGAATTTCATAAAGATGGTACTACTTTTGATGTCTTTGTTGAAGGTAATTACTATGGACATTTTGATTTACCTTTATTTGGAAAACATATGCTTTTAAACGCTCTTGCCGTTATTGGTGTTTGTTATTATGAACGTCTTGGGGCAAAAGAAGTGGCAAAGCATTTAAAAACATTTAAAGGTGCAAAAAGAAGATTTAAAGAAACTGTTTTTGGAGATATTGTTACGATAGATGATTATGCTCATCATCCAACTGAAGTGAAAGCAACAATCAAAACAGCACGTCAAAAATATCCAGATAAAGAAATAGTTGCTGTTTTAATGATTCATACTCATTCACGTGCCAGAAAATTTGCTGATGATTTTGTTGCAGCTTTAAACTTAGCTGATAAAGCTTATGTTATGGATGTTTATGTTGATCGTCATGAAGATGTTGAACCATTTGATTGTCACGAGATTATTAAAAAATTAGATAATGGTGAATATATAAATAATGATATGGCAGATAAATTACTAAAACACAAAAATGCCGTAATATTATTTATGAGTAATAAAGAAATTAATATTTTGAAAAATGCTTATGAAGAAAAATTAAGAGAATTAAAAAAATAGTATAATGCAAATTATACTATTTTTTTAACCCATATAGGATTATAATGTAACTAAAAACTGAGTCATTATTAGTGAAGTTGTAAAAAACTAATTATTGTCTAAACAAATGATATAATTATAAAATATATATAAACATATGTAAAAATTTTTTGCCCAAAATAGTAGTTTTCTTTCATTAGATCTTTTAAATTTGGAAAAATAAAATTTTAATGGTATCATATCCGACAATGACAGGGAGGTTGATATTGTGATTAATTTAACTCACAAAATTCATAGTTATTTAGATAAAAATATTGAAATGTTAGATAAACTTTATTTAATAAGATGGAAATTATTGTTTGTGAAAATTACCAACGATAGATCAAATAAACATTTGGATTCAATTATCGAAGAAATTAAATATATTATTAAAGAATTATTATCAGATCGTGATAATATCTTAGAAATTTGTGATTTTCTAAAATTACTTCAAAAAACGCATCAAACAGATCAATTGTATGAAATTAGTAAATATTTAAGATTTTATCTTGATGCATTAAATCAAGGATTAGTTGTCATTGAAGGATATTGTGAATATATTCAAAATGCATTAAAAGATTCAAAAATAAGATCTTATTCTACCAAATTTTGTAAAGTTTCAGAAAAAAGAAAAGATATAGATAATAAAAAATTGATTTTAGTTTATACAAATAAAAAAGGTGGAAGAAAGAATGGGTTATAATTTACCACAAAAGTTAGAAAAGAGATTGAATCCAAAATTAGACATTTATTTTGAACAAAATGAAATTTTTGTTAGATTTTTAAAAATCTCAAAATATATTTATATGGTTATTAAAAATTTTTGTATAAAGGAAAAAAGACAAAAATATGAACTTATATTAAAAGATATAAATTATTTGATTGATAAACAATTAGCTGAGGAAGAAAATGTAAAAAATATTGTAAAATTAATTAATCAAAGGTTAATTGATAATAATTTAGATGATTTAGAAAATATATGTTTTGAATTTTTGGACGCTTTAAATTTTCTTATTAGAAGTATTAAGACTTGTGATCGCTATTTGTTATGTCGTTCTTTTGAATATCAACTAATTAGGATGCGAAAAAATTTGCCATATAATATTCAATTTGAAACTGTCCAAAGTGAAAAAGAAGTTAATGATCATAATCAAAAAGTCTTGTTGAAAGCATTAAATAATAAACCCCACAACTAAATTAAGTAGTGGGGTTTTCTAATAAATTTTTAATTTTTTCTGTATTTTTGAAATTTAATTTTGCATATTCCTTTAATTTATCAAAACCGTATTTTTTAACTATTTCAAGACCAATCTTATCAACTTCTTCGCCAGCACCATATGGAAGCTTAATTTCTAGTTCCTGACTTAATTTTTCCATATGTTTAATAAAGTAATAGCGACTAATAATTGAGGCGCAGGCAACGCT
>JAAYMD010000028.1 GCA_012521575.1 Mollicutes bacterium | reverse complement strand
TTCAAATTATTATTATAATTTAAAAACATAATAAATCATAAATTTTTATATCCCAACAGTTTAAAAACTATCAAAACAATTTTTATTTCTATATACATTTTATTTCAATCCACATAAATTTTCAAGAATCATATTCGATAGATAATGTAAAATAACCTAAAATTTACACATGGATAATTGCTTCCTAATGAATGAATTAACAGTTTAAAATTAAAAATTGAGTATTCTAATCACTGTGATAAATGTGGACCTAAGTTTTATTCAAAAGTGATTTTCAAACTAAATTTTATATAGCATCTTTTGTTGTAATACGTTCTGTTTGAAAACAATACCCTTGTTATTTAAAATTGAAAGTTTAATTTTTTCTAAATTAAAAGAAGCATAAAATTTATACTTCCACCCAGACATTTGTCATAAATTTTTATTTTCCCCCACTATTTGACAATGTGTTTTCTTTCATTAAATTACTTTCAAATTGAGCAATTTTTTTAGTGATTTTTCTATTTCTTATAATAATAAAAATATTTATTATTAAAGAAAGTGAAGAAAATATTATTAAACCTATAATAATTGTCATATAGTCATTAATTACTTTATTTAATTTATTTACTTCTTCATCATAATATCTTTGAATTGTATTTTCAACTGAATCATACATATATATATGTTCTTCACCAGTTGCCACATTCATCCCATATATTAGGGCATATTTAGAATTATCACTTAATTTGTAAGCAGTTACTTCACTATTATTAATTTGAATTTTTCTTTTTGTATAATTTGCAGGTATTTTTACATTTTGATCTGGTTCTTTAACATATAAAATTAATTTATTAAATTCAAATTCATTATATAATGTATAAGAATTATTTTTCTCATCATATATATATAATTTTATATTACCTTCTTGATCTTTTAATCCAACTAAAGTAAATTTAGTAAAATCACTATAGAAAGCAGGAATTTCTTCTTCATTTATTATTGTAGTAGTTTTTTCATAAAGTAGAGGTGAAGTTAATTCTTCTTCTTTTCTAACAACATTATATTTTTTACCATCAACAGTAACTTCAATCGGTTCTAATTCTTTTACTATTGCCTTAATTACATATGTTCTTTTAGTTCCATTTTCCGCAGTAACAACCACTTCTATAAAATTAATGCCTTCACTTACTTCTTTTTCTCCCGTACCACTAACGCTTGCTTTATAATCATCAACTTGTGCACTAACGCTAATTTTTTCTGTTCTTGGCTCTAGCTCCACCGTATATTCTAATGTATTTTTATTAAAAGCTGGAGTTAATTGCGCTCCTTCAACTGATAAAGATTTTAAGTAGTTATTTGATGATTTTGGAATAGGTTTGCTAACAGTTATACTTCTACTAACATTAACAGTAGTAGATACTATATCATTATTTGCATCTACACTTGAAATATCACCAGTTAAAATAAATTTAATTATTCCTGTTGAAGTTGATTTGCATGTAACTGATAATGTTTTATTAATATTTTTACCAGTTCCACTATCATCAACAAATTTTTGACTACAACCACTAGTAGCACCAGAACTAGTAATTTGAAGATTCCAAGCCGCTACATTTTTAAGATTTATATATGCTGTAACATTATTTCCAACAGTAATATTGGTACTACTAACAGTTAAAGATGCAGAGCCAGAGGCATTACCAACTAAAATGAAAGAAAAAAAAGAAAAGAGAAAGACAGTAAAATATTTTATTCTATTCATATTAATCACCTATACTCTAATTTTTACAACTTCAAGCAAATGTTGTCTCATTCTTAATAAATCTGCTGAATCGATTTTTCCATCACCTGTCAAATCAGATGCTACTAAATAAACATCAGTCAATTCATTTATTCCTAGCAAATGTTGTCTCATTCTTAATAAATCTGCTGAATTGATTTGTCCATCACCATTTAAATCACCAAACATAGCATATGTATATTGATCACTATCACTGCCATTTTTAATTTCAATTATATCACCGGTACTAATAAAACTTGAGTCGGTCTTTATCGTATTATTAGCACTTCTAATTATTATTTCCGCTTGGTCACCAACTAAATTTTTAATTACCGAAACAGTAGTTTTAACATTATAACCACTTACATAATTATTTATTTTTTTCAATTGTAAAAGTTCAAGAAAGTTAACAGATTTAGCAGCCCACAATAATCCCGCTAAAACAGGAACTTCTTCACCACTATTAGCACCAATATTATAAAAATTATATATATTTGAGTATGTATAACCTTTATAAGTAAATTCTTCACCACTTGTAGCAACAGATCCTTGCGAACTTACTTCTAAAAGTACACGACTTGCTAAATGTAAAGCAGATACTTTAGCTATTTTCGCAGCTTCAACAAAAATACTTGCATATGATTGGTTATCTTGCTTTGAAATCTCTTTCATAAATGAATTTTCTAATACATTTTGAATTAGTTCTTCATCTTGATTTTCATCATAGCTTAAATCGTAAAACATAAAAATGTATTCTTTACTCAAAAAATTTCTTGGATCTAAGTAAAACGCAACTACTTCGTCCTTAGCTATATACCAAGTTTTACCTTCAGTACGACAATATCCACCATCACTAATGTAAGTATGTGAACAGTCTTTTTTATTCATATTTGATTCAGCATGTTCAGTCCCCTGAATACTTCCAACACCTTTTTGAATTTGAACACTATCTTCAAAATCCAAATCTGTTTTTAGGGTTATAAATGACCATTTTGGATATTTAGAATGTAAATGCCTTAAATATGGTTTGTAACTATCAGGAAATTCACTAATTTGATTTTCAAATTCTGTATCTTTAACATCTTCAATTTTTTCT
The DNA here is from genome assembly GCA_012521575.1 of Mollicutes bacterium. Classification (GTDB taxonomy): domain Bacteria; phylum Bacillota_I; class Bacilli_A; order RF39; family UBA660; genus DUPI01. The sequence goes on along the minus strand of JAAYMD010000028.1, from coordinate 1,827 downwards.
CTTCCTGTATCTAAAATATTATCATTATAAGTTGATTCAGGCATATCATTAAATACTGGTATAAGAAATTTATAAGGTAAATCTAAGAAATTTAGTTTAGATAAATTATTATATACAATTTTAGCTTCAGAAGCAGGCGCTGCTAAGTTAGCCATGTATTGATGATTATGTACAGGATAAGAACTTTTTGGATTAACATTAAATTTTTGTAAATACAAAGTTGACTGACCAGCAGCAATGTAAGACTTACTTATTAATACAGCTCCCCCTATAATCGATTTTTTAGGAGTAGTCCATGGACGTCCATATGAATTTTCTACAAACTGACTACATATATATCCTTTTTGATCATTGTATTTAGCACGATACCAAACAGATCCACAGCCAGAGTTAGAATCAGCTGGAACAATTTCCATAATTTGTATTTTTGCCCCTTTATTTAATTTTTCAATAATTGTCTCATTTGAAGAAGTATCAGGTTCAGTTCTAAATCTAACACTATCTTCTGATACTATACCTTCCATTTCAAAACTTGTTGTATCATTTGTAGCATATATTTCAACAGGAATAAAATATGAAAATAATATACTTATTATAAGTGTTAAATTAAACACCTTATTTTGTATTCTCATCTTTATTCCTCCTTTCATTTCTACACTCTTTCAATATAAATTATACCAAATTATACAGCATTTTTCTACAAGTAACAACAAAATCCAAATTTAACCATAAAAAAATTGACATAAAATATGTCAATCCATAAAAATAAAAGGGAATCCGCGACCACGGGCTTCCCACAAGCATTAATTCTAATGCTACTTTATTTTATGAAATTTAACATCATATTGTGATTAATACTTGACATAAATTAACTTTTTGTTATAATAAATTTTACTCCAGGGGGTGGAAATATGAATGAAGTATGGAAAAATTTAAAAAAGAAAATTCACAGTTTTATTAATGAAGGCAAAAACGAATTAAAAAAAATTAATAATCCACGTGATTTGATAAAACAAATACCTAACTTACTGACTATTTCAAGGATTGCTTTAGCCCCTTTCATTGTTGCTAATATTCTTAGTGGCAATTTATTAATAGCGGGCCTAATTACTGGTTTAGCGTCAATTACCGACATGTTTGATGGAAAGGTAGCACGTGCTTTAAATGCTTCAACTAATTTTGGGGCTAATTTGGATGCTGTTGTAGATAAAATCTTTGTTGTTTCAATTACCACTCCCCTGTTTATTATACAACCACATTTAATTATTCCTATTTTTTTGGATTTAGTAATTGCAACTATTAATGGCTATGCCCATATACAAGGTTTACAAACTAAAACAAGTAAAATCGGAAAAGTTAAAACGGCATTTTTAGACTCCTTAATCTGTGCCTCTTTTTTTACTCAATTTAAAGCAATTGATACTATAACTAAAATTTTATATGTTTCAACGATTTTACTTCAATTAAAAACTGCTAAAGAATATCATGATAAATATTTATTCGCTTATAAACAAATTAAAAAAAACGAATTAAAAACTGAAAAGCAAAAGAAAATAAATGATAACGCAAGAAATAAACAAAAAGTTATAAGTCGGGGTACCAAAATTGACAAAGCAGAAAAATTAAATAGTTTAAATAAATTACGTGATACACTTATGCAATATAAAGCAATGCAAAAAAATAATTTAGAAAAAGAAAAAGAAAAATCAAAAATAAAAAAATGACACTGATAGTGTCTTTTTTATTGGATAATATCAATTAATGCTTTAACTGATTTAACAGTTTCTTGGCTAACTTTAATCAATTCTGGATGACTAATTCCCTCTA
>JAAYMD010000027.1 GCA_012521575.1 Mollicutes bacterium | reverse complement strand
CTGAACCACAGAGACGATTTACCGTAAGACCAGGTACTGTATGAGGAATACCAGCTAATAACAAAGACATACGAGCAACATTTCTGTTGTCTTCTCCCGCTTGGTTGGAACAACCTAAAATCACTTGATCTATCTCATTGGGATTTAAATTATTATTCCGTGATATTAATGTTTTAATTGCTAAAGCAGCTAAATCATCTGCTCTGACACTTGATAATGAACCGCCATATTTGCCTACTGGCGTGCGGATAGCATCACATATATAAGCTGTTCGCATAATTATTGATTTTCATTTTAATATATTTGAAACATTTCTCGTTTTTCTAATGTAATATGCTATTGCATTTCCTTATACTTAGATAATTTATTAATAGCTTGGTCATATAAAATTATTTTATTATTTAGATTATATGATTTCTTTGATTTAGATTTAAGTAGATTCAGCGTTAGATTTTTACTTAACCAAAATTTAATTTCTCTATAATGAATATCACTATCATTTCTCATTTCAATTTCACCATGAGTTTTACCTGAAACTTTAAAAACAACTTTTTGATTATCCATTTGATTTATATTTCTGGCTTTTGAGTTTTCAACATTATAATTTCTCACTAAAATATCTACAACATCTTTATTATAAAAGATATGAAACAGATCATTATCTTTAATAACTAAAAAATCAACTTCACCACTATTAAATATGCTTTTATGCAGAAAATTTGCAAGGAGTTTTTTTTCGCTTAGTTTTTGGCATAATTTAAGCATCGGCTCTTGCAATTTTTTCTTGTAAAATTTTTTATTTGCTAAATATTGCTCTCTTGATTCAGGGAAACTTTTAATACATTGTAATAATAATTCACTCATGCCATTCATCCCTCCAAAAGTATAGTCTTGTTCAAATCTGGTTTTACCATATAAGAAAATTTGCCATTTCTTTTCACCACCCTTTACTGAATATGAATAACCTTCAGAATCAATAATATCTTTCTTGGCTTTTGGATCACTTTTAAATTCTTTTCCAATTCCTAAACATTCTGCAAATTCACGAGCATCATCATATCCCTTTTGTCTTACATAACTTGCCTTTTCAGAAGTCATTGCTTTCTTTTTTCCCATATCTTAATAATTTTTTACAATTAATAATTCTTGAGTTTCCTTAATATGATTAGCATTCTTATTCCTACGATTTACACCTATTCGAGTTTCTCCCTGTCCCATTGTATAATTAATAGACAGTTCTATAATTTCAAAATCTTTATACCAGTCTCTAATAGTAGGGGTATCATTATATGACAAAATAAATCCACCTTTATGGTCTAATAAAAGATCTTTCAACAATTCATGATTAAAATTATTATGATGGATAGGAAAATTCCTTTGAGGATATAACCCTTTAAAAACTGTACTGTCACCACCTAAATAATACGGAGGATCACAATAGAGAAAATCATTTTTATACAATGGTATTACATTTTCAAAAGAATCACATTCTACTTTAATATTTTTGACGTTAAAATTTTTAACTCTTTCTAAAAGCCTTTGATACATATTTTTATCAGCATAAACACTGGACATCCACCCAAGAAAACCAGGCCCATACGAAAGATTATGATTAAAATAATAATAAGCTGCCAATTTAAGTGGTGGTAATTTTATTTTACCCTCCCAGTGCTTCTTTAATTCTTCTTTAATTATATTATAAGTTTCTTTTGTTGGATTTAATTTTGATAATTCGTTGTATAAATCTTCAGGTTTTTCTATCTGAATTTTCCAGTAATTAACAAGTATGTCAAATATTTCAAAACCTAGCACCTGAATGCCCAATTCTTTAGCAATCGCAATTTCAATAGAGCCTCCCCCAAAAAAAGGAGAAATCAATCTATCAATATTATCTGGTAATTTTTCTATCACGTAACCAACAGCCCAGCTTTTACCCCCAGCATACCTCAATGGTGAGCCTAGATATCGTTTATATTTCTCTTTTTTACCTCTTAAATCATGTAAAAAATTATCTTTTGGCGTTATAGGTGCAAAATCAGGGAATAAGATTTCTTCATTATATAAAGCATGAATTTTGGTTTTATTTGTTTTACTCATCATAATTATTTAATATATGGTTTTACTTCCTTGAAAGCATCTAATAGTGTATCAGCTAAAATATTAATTTCTTTATCAGTCATAGTGGTATTAAAGAAAAATGTAAGGGAATTGACACAAATTATCCCATGATCATATAAATAATCTAAAAATCTTTTAATAGCATCTTTTTGGTTCAACTCATTATAATAATTTTCACGAT
>JAAYMD010000026.1 GCA_012521575.1 Mollicutes bacterium | reverse complement strand
TTTGTCAAAATAAACGAGGAACTTATATATCAATGAATTATATTGATCAAACAAGAGTAAATATTCATTATGAAATACCTCTTTCGGAAATTGTCTATGATTTTTTCGAAAAATTAAAATCAAGTACCAAAGGTTATGCTTCTTTTGATTATGAATTTATTGGTTATAAAACTAGTGATTTAGTAAAAATGGATATTTTACTAAATGGTGAAATTATTGATGCTTTAAGTGTGATCATTCATCGAGATTTTGCTTATAAGCGCGGCAAAGCAATTGTCGAAAATTTAAAACAAATTATTCCAAGACAACAATTTGAAGTTCCAATTCAAGCTGTAATTGGTAGTAAAGTAATTGCTAGAGCTGATATTAAAGCGATTCGAAAAAACGTATTAGCGAAATGTTATGGTGGAGATGTAAGTCGTAAGCGAAAACTATTAGAAAAACAAAAAGAAGGAAAAAAACGAATGAAAATGGTTGGTCGTGTGGAAGTTCCACAGGAAGCTTTTTTATCAGTATTAAGTATAGATGGAGAATAGGGGAGATGTTATTATGAAACGAGTTAGAACAAGATTCGCGCCTTCGCCAACTGGATATATGCATGTTGGTAATTTGAGAAGTGCGATATTTGCATATTTAATTGCAAAACATTATAATGGTGATTTTATTTTAAGAATCGAAGATACTGATCAAGAAAGAAAGGTTGAAGGTGCAGTTGATATTATTTATGATACTTGTCTTTTGTGTGGATTAATTCCTGATGAGGGTCCAAGAGAAGGTGGAAATTATGGTCCATATGTTCAAAGTAAGCGATTACACATATATAAGGAATATGCAGAAAAATTAGTGGAAATGGGAAAAGCTTATTATTGTTTTTGTAGCGAAGAATGTTTAGAAGAAATGAGAAAAGAGGCTGAAAAAAAGAAAATACCTTTTATGTATGATGGCCGTTGTCAAAAGCTTACTAAAGAAGAAATAGAAGAAAAGATAAAAAAAGGTGAAAAATATGTTATTAGACAAAAAATGCCTAAAGATGGAATGAGTGTTTATCATGATATAGTTTATGGAGAAATGACTTTTGAAAATAAATTATTAGAAGATCAAATATTATTAAAATCAGATGGTTTTCCAACATATAATTTTGCTAATGTTGTTGATGATCATTTAATGGGGATTACTCATGTAATTAGGGGAAATGAATATTTAACTTCAACTCCAAAATATAATCTTTTATATGATGCTTTTGGTTGGGAAAAACCAACATATATCCATTTGCCCATGGTTGTTGATTTTGATATGAAAAAATTAAGTAAACGTCATGGAGCGGCATCTTTTATGGATTTATATAAAGATGGTTATTTACCAGAAGCAGTAGTTAATTATTTGGCACTTCTTGGATGGAGTCCGGAAACAACTGATGAAATATTTAGTCTTGAAGAATTAATTAAAATTTTTGATCCTTCACGAATTAATAAGGCACCAGCTATTTATGATGTTAAAAAACTTAATTGGGTGAATGCTCATTATATTAAAAAATTATCTCTTGATGAACTTTTAAAAATTACTGTTCCACATTTAGAACAAGCTTATGATTTATCAGATAAAAGTGAAGATTGGATTAAGCATTTAGTTAAGATTTATCAAAATCATATAAGTTATGGTAAGGAAATAGTTGAAGTTACGGATTTGTTCTTTAAAAAAGATATATCTTTAGATGAAGAGTGTATTAGTTTTATGGAAAAAGGACGTGCGAAAGAAGTAGTAAAATGTTTTGCTAAATATATTAAGGAGGTTGAAGAGTGGACCATTGATAATATTGTAGATGTAATTAATAATGTAAAGAAAGAAATGGGTGTGAAGGGTAAAGATTTATATATGCCAATTAGAATTATGGTTAGTGGTCAAATGCATGGTCCAGAACTTCCTGATACTATTTATTTACTTGGTAAGGAAACTATTATCTCTCGTCTTAATAATTTAAATTGACAGCCTATATCATTTGTGTTATAATTTCAATACAAATTAATTAACGGCTGTGAAGTAGAAAGTAGCATTAGAACTAGATTAAAGAGAGCTGACGGTTGGTGCAAGTCAGTATCATAGCTAATGTGAAGAACACTATGGAGCTGTATATTCGAAATAAAAGTAGGATATACCGTATGTATGCGTTAAATACTTGAGGTAATTAATTTTTATTAATTACGAATTAAGGTGGCACCACGTATATTCACGTCCTTAAAATTTAAGGACGTTTTTAAATTATAAAAAAAGGAGGAATAAATATGAAGGCAAATAAGTATCGTAATATTTATTGTGGTAAAGTTTCAGAAGAATTAATTAATAAAAAAGTTAAAGTTGCTGGTTGGGTAGAAAATATTAGAGATCATGGTGGAGTTTTGTTTTTAGATTTGCGAGATATGTATGGTGTTGTTCAATTAGTTAGTAATGATGATGACATTTTTAACGGTATTACTAAAGAAAGTGTTATTAGTGTTGAAGGTGTTGTTCGTAAAAGAGATGAAGAGACAATTAATCCCAAAATTGAAACGGGAACAGTGGAAATTGTTGTTGAAAAATTAGAGTTATTGAATAAAGCAAAAGAATTGCCTTTTGAAATAATTACAGCAAAATCTAATAATGAAACAATTAGACTTAAGTATCGTTATCTTGATTTAAGAAATAAAGAAATAAAAGAAAACATTTTATTTAGATCAGAAGTTATTAAGTTTTTAAGAGAAAAAATGCATGAATTGGGATTTAATGAATTTCAAACACCAATATTAACCGCATCATCACCAGAAGGAGCTCGTGATTTTATCGTTCCTTCTCGTAAACATAAAGGTAAATTTTATGCTTTACCACAAGCACCTCAAATATTTAAACAATTAATTATGGTTTCAGGCTTTGATAAGTATTTCCAAATAGCGCCTTGTTTTAGAGATGAAGATGCAAGAGCAGATCGTACACCAGGTGAATTTTATCAATTAGATTTGGAAATGGCTTTTGCAACAGAAGATGATGTATTAGAATTAGGTGAAGAAATATTTTATAATTTATTCACTAAATTTAGTAATAAAAAAGTGAGTCCTAAACCATTTAGAAAAATTTCTTATAAGGAAAGTATGTTAAAATATGGTACTGACAAACCAGATTTGCGAAATCCATTAGAGATAATCGATTTAACAGAAATTCTTGCTAATACTACTTTTAAACCTTTTATAGATGCGACAATTCGGGGAATTGTTGTTCATGATATTGGAACTAAACCAAATTCTTGGTTTAATGAATTAGTTGAATATGCTAATTCTATTGGAATGCCAGGTATTGGGTATGTAACTTTAATTGATGAAAAAACTTTTAAAGGGCCAATTGATAAATTTTTAACTGATGAAGAGAGAAAAATTTTAATTGAAAATTGCGGATTAAAATTAAATTCAGTATTATTCTTTATTGCTGACAAACAAGAACAGGTAGCGAATAAATTTGCAGGACTAATTAGAACCAAATTAGGTGAAAAGCTTAATTTAATTGATCCAAATAAGTTTGAATTTTGCATTATTAATGATTTTCCACTATATGAATGGGATGATGAAAACAATGCTTATGTATTTACTCACAATCCATTTTCAATGCCACAAGGCGGTATTGAAAGTTTAAATAATGAAAAACCAGAAAATATATTAGCATATCAATATGATTTTGTATGTAATGGTGTTGAAATTGCTAGTGGTGCTGTTCGAAATCATAATTTGGATATTATGAAAAAAGCATTTGAAATTGGTGGATATGATGAAGAAACAATAAAAGAAAAATTTGCATCATTGTATCAAGCTTTTCAATATGGGGCTCCGCCACATGCTGGAATGGCGATGGGGCTTGATCGTATTATCATGATGCTTCGAGATGAACCAAATATTAGAGAAGTTGTATTATTTCCAATGAATAATAATGCTCAAGATTTAATGATGAATGCACCATCTACAGTAACTGAAGAACAATTAAGAGAAGTTCATATTAAAATTAGAGATTAAAAGCATGACAATCATGCTTTTTTTATGTAAAAAAATTTTACAAAAACGGCAAAACGCATTGAC
>JAAYMD010000025.1 GCA_012521575.1 Mollicutes bacterium | reverse complement strand
CATAAAGGAAGGAATTGTCAAGTAACATTCATCTCCCAATTATAGAAGATGGGAGACTTCTGTTGTTAATTAGGTTAAATTTTTTACAAACATATAATACTGCTTCATTCTAAAAAGTTTAACCATTATTTTAACTGTTTTCTTCTTCCAAATATGGACACATATGAATAGTAATATATCCAATTTTTCCGTCATACTCTCTTAACTTATCTTCTATTTCATCAATTTTATCGTGTGCTTCTAATAAAGTTAAGTCTTTTTTCATACTAACTTCACTAATTAATTTAAAATAAGGACCATATTTTAAAATTATTAACTCATTAATTGCTATGATATATTCATTATTAAGAATAATTTTCCTTATTTCATCTAAATATTTTTCGTCTACTACTTGTTCACCAAGCATCATACTAGCATTTTCTTTAACAATATTAAATCCTATTTTAATAATCAAAACGCCAATAATGACACTGGCAACTTTATCTGAATATTTTAACCATTGATATTCAGAAATAAATTGCATGGCAACAGATGAAATCAAAACAATTATAGAACTATAAACATCTGCTACACTTTCCTTACCACTAGCAATCAAAATATTATTCTCATATTTTGTACCTTTTATAATCATAAATCTCGATAAAATTAATTTTGCAACAATTGTAAATAAAATTACAATAATAACAAATAAATTTGGTTTTGTTATTTTTCCATTAATCATTTCATTAATCAGAAAAATTCCAAGAAGTATAATAAATATACCTATAAATAAACTTGTTAAGTATTCACTTTTTCCATGTCCATAAGGGTGTTTACTATCAGCCGGCTTTTTAGACATATTATTTCCAATTAGAGCAATTGCATCAGTAATTAAATCACTAAATGAATGAATACCATCCGCAATAAGTGCTTTAGATTGTCCTAAAATACCAACAACTATTTTTATGATAACTAAAGTTATGTTTATAATACTACTAACAACAATTGCCCGTTTAACTTTACCTATTCTTTTATTAACATCCTTAGTCATAATATACTCCTTTATCCATTTATTATTTTGCGTGATACCAACTTTCTCCTATATTCATATCTACTTTTAATGGCACTTCCAATTCACAAACTTTTTCCATTGTAGTCTTTACTATTTTTTTTACTTCTTCAAGTTCTTCTTTCAATACATCAAAAACTAATTCATCATGAACTTGAAGAATCATTTTACTTTTTAATCCTTTTTCTTTAAATATATGATCTATTTCTATCATTGCTTTCTTAATGATATCTGCGCTTGTTCCTTGAATTGGAGTATTAAGCGCCATTCTTTCTCCTTGTTGACGAATCATATAATTTTTATTAAATAATTCTCCTATTTTTCTCTTTCTATTAAACAAAGTTTTGACATAACCTTTTTCATAAGCATCTTTAATAGTTTTATCCATATATTCTTTGATTCCAGGATATGTTTCTAAATACTCATCGATAAATTTTTGTGCTTCTTTTACTTGAATATCTAAGTTTTCAGATAATCCAAAACTACTCATTCCATACAAAATTCCAAAATTAACAGCTTTTGCTATTCGTCTCATATTGGGCGTTACTGCATATTCTTCAACTTTAAAAATATCCATTGCTGTTTTTTTATGAATATCCATATCATTTTTAAAAGCTTCAATTAAAGCATCTACTTTTGATACGTGTGCAAGAATTCTAAGTTCAATTTGAGAATAGTCACAACTTAAAATTACCGAATCTTTACTTGGAACAAATGCCTTTCGGATAAGTCTTCCATATTCATAACGAATTGGGATATTTTGAAGATTAGGATCTTCAGAAGAAAGTCTACCCGTCCTTGTTAAAGTTTGATTAAAAATTGTATGAATTTTATTATCGTTCATAATCGCACTTAAAAGCCCTTCAATATAAGTTGTATATAATTTTGTTAAAGTTCGATACTCAATAACTTTATCAACAATAGGATGGCTATCTCTAATTTTATTTAAAACATCTATTGCAGTTGAATAGCCCGTTTTTCCTTTCTTACCATGTTTTAATCCTAATCTTTCAAATAATACTTCCCCTAATTGACTAGGTGAAGAAATATTAAATACCACTCCCGCATCATTATATATATCATTACTTAAAAGTTCAATTTTAATTTTTAACTCTTCTCCCATCTCCATTAAAGTTTTCCGATTAACATTTATACCACTAAACTCCATATTAGCAAGAACTCTCGCTAAAGGAAAATCTATTTTCTCATAAAGATTCAAAGTTTTTTCTTTGGTTAACTGTTCCTTTAAATTTTCGTATGTCTCATAAATAAATTTTGCACGCATCACAGTATTATATGCAATCTCTTCTTCACTTGGTTTTACTAATTTCGATTTTCCATAAATTTTCTCATAAAAAGAAATATTATATCCCATTTGATTAGCCATATAAGCAATATCATCTTTCACATTATAATCTAACAAATAACCAGCAATCATAGCATCATGCACAACATTTTCAATTTCAACATTTTGCCATTTTAAAGCTACTACCATTTTTTTTAAATCATAAGTATATTTAATATTTTCCTTTAAAAAAGACGGTTTTTCTAAAAGTATTTCTCTGGGAATATAAAAACTACAATTATCGTTATACACTCCCATTCCAAGTATTTCACCTTTATGGTAATTTGTACCTAATATTTCTAAATAAACAGCACAAGGGCCATCAACTTTAATATCATTAACATCCTTAATAATGTTAATCTCTATTTGGTCATTTTTCTTTACTTCCTTGTCCTTTAAAAAAGAATAAAACTCCAATTCTTCATATATTTTTCTAAGTTCTTTTTCATTACCTTTTGTATATTTAATATCATCAATATTAATATCCATTGGTATATCACATTGTATTGTTGCTAAATGATAGCTTAAATAAGCATTATCCTTTTCATTTATCAACTTTTCCTTGACTTTTCCTTTTATTTTATCAATGTTTTTGTAAATGTTATCTAAACTACCATATTCACGAAGCAATTTAAGAGCTGTTTTCTCCCCGATTCCTTTAACCCCTGGAATATTATCAGAAGGATCTCCTTGTAAGGCTTTTAAATCAATAATATTAATGGGAGCGATTCCAAATTCTTTTTCAAAATTATCAAGATTATAACGAATATAATCTTTTTGTTTTAATAATTTAATTTCTACATTTTCAGATAATAATTGTAATAAATCTTTATCACTACTAATAATAATACCCGTAAACTCATTATTATTTTCACAATATTTAGCAAAGGCACCAATAATATCATCAGCTTCATAATTATCTATTTCATAATATTTAATTCCCATATGCGTTAATATTTCTTTGGCAATTGGAAACTGCATCTTTAATTCATCTGGCATTGCAATTCGATTGGCTTTATATTCTTTAAATTCTTTATGTCTAAAAGTTTCACCTTTATCAAATGCTACAATCATATACTCTGGTTTTTCTTCTTCAACGATATTATTAATCATTCCAATAAAACCATAAATTGCATTTGTTGGAAAACCTTTACTATTTCTCATAAAATTGCCCGAATAAGCTGTTGCATAATAACTTCTAAATAATAAATTATTCCCATCAACCATTATTATTTTTTTCATCTTATCACCACTTTTATTATATCACAAAAAAGTGCTTAAAAGCACTTATTCTAAACTCTCCAAATCACTTGAATTAATTTTTTCAACTTCATCTGTGTTATGAGAATCATCTTCCTCACTATCAACATCATTGTTTTCTGTTTCTTTTTCACTATCATCATTGCTATCATCTACTATTTCTTCATTTTCTTCTACTACTTCATTATCCTCTTCTTCCAAATCATCTTCTGGTATATATTGTATTTCTAAACTATTACCAATTAAATCATATAAACTAGTACCAGCTTTTTTACTTTGATAAATAACATTTCCTATATCTTCTTCACTATATCCTGGTTCTCCCATTAAAATTGGTGTCTCAATAATTTTAATACTCCAATTATACTTTTTAAGCCATTTTTTAAATACCAAATATTTTTGGCCAACAAAATTAGGTAACAAACATAAACTATGTTTTTTATTTTCCTCTAATGAACAATTTGGAATTTTTTCTTCCTCTTCTTCTACTTCAATTTCTTTTACAACATCAATTGTAATATCTTTAACATAATCAATATCCATTGCAGCATAAGGAAATTGCTCAACTACTTCACCAATTTTGTGATCCGGATTATCACTTGTAATATAATTAACATTTAATTTAAAATTATATTTTTTAGCATAATCAACTACAACCTGTTCATCCTCACCAATGAAATTTGGAAGAAGAGAAATTGGGGCTTCATTATAATAACCTGAACCTATAACTTTCTCTTCATAAGGCTCATTAACACTAAAACTTAAAGTTTTAACGATTTCAGCTTTTTCTATCCCCAAATTAATTTTCATTGCTTTGATTACATCATTAACGCTTCCTTGATAAGGAATAAAATTATAAAGTTTCATACGCATCCCTTGGTTATCGATGGCACTATAGTCCATAATCATCCGACTATAACCACTAATATATAATTTTTGTAATCCTAAAATTTCTTTTATTTCCATCTCTCTACTTTTAACTAAAATATCTTTTGCAACATTGTAAAATGATAAAATTTCACTTACTTGCATATTAGTTTCCATATTGAGACTAATAGTATCTAATATTTCATATAAAGTTTCAATTTTTCTAATGTTTTTGGCACTATTTAAAATACCTTTAATAACTAACTGTTGATTCTGGCCACGAACAATATCACTTGGCGCTCCCCCATTCCATTCTTCACCACAAATATCAGCATTATTATGACGATTACGTGCTAGGGCAAGGGCCTGTTCTCCATTTAATTTTTGTAATCCTTCTTTAACATATACTGTGTATTTACCCCATCTTCGATTACTATCCTGTTCGCAAAAACTGTATGGAACATCAACCTCAATACCACCTAAAGCATCAACCAACTTTACAACACCTTTAAAATTAATTTTAAAATAATAATCAATATCTATATCTAAAAAATTTTCAATTGTTTTTATCATGCACTCTTCGCCATACCATGCAGCATGCGTAATTTTATTTTTTCTTTGATTGCTAAAGCAAGCAATCGGAACATAGGTATCCCTTGGAATACTAACAATTGTTGTATTTAAAGTGTTAGGATTAAAAGTTATAACCGTTAAAGCATCCCCATTAAAAGAACCAGAACTAATATCTTCCTTTTCCGAATCAACTCCCATTAACAACATTGTAAATGGTTTGTCAATTGAGTTTCTACGTTCAACAATTTTATTAGCAACTTGTTTTTCTTCAGTATAAATTATTTTTGTTTGTTTTAATATTTCACTCATATTTTCAATGTTTTGAAACATTATTTTATAATTAGTTGGTAAGAAAATATATTTTACTTCATTATTTTCCAAAGCTTCAACTAACAACAAATAACTATCATAATAAACAATTTCATTGGTTAATTTTTTATCTTTAATAATATCTTGAGGTATTTGATATGCTTCAATATTATTTTCATCATTTAATATTCCAATTTTAGCATCACCTATTTTATTAATTGATGATACCGTATTATCTATTTTTGTTATTAAACTAGATGAATAAGTAACGTAACTATTACTAACATTTCTGATCTTTGAATATACTTTATTAATATTAAAAGCAATAAAAAATGATACTAATATATATATGATTAAACATATTACAAATGTTACATATTTCCATTTAGCACCTTTTTTTAACATTTTTATTGCCAACCAATAAAATAATCCTAAAAATAAAATTAATATAAAAATTACTAATGTGCGCAAAAGCGTTTCGATTCCCGATAATAACAAAATGGAATATATTAAATACCCACTAGCAATAGTAAGAAAAATTGTTAGCGCTAAATTGACATAAAATCTTACTTTATTTTTCATTAAATTGCTAATTATCTCTTTCATGGTCTTACCTCCAAAAAATCACAATTACATTATATACTCTTTTTAATAATTAAACAAGAAAAAAATAGAGTTTAAAAAAAAGTTGACAATATTTATTATTACAATATATTATTTGTATACATTTAAAATTTTATCGAATAAAATACAATAAATTATTAAAATTGTTGATTTTATTTTATTATTTGGTATAAT